>JAJXSP010000453.1 GCA_021784515.1 Myxococcales bacterium
GCCTGCATAGATGCAGTGTCAAGAGAACGGTTGAAACGTCAACACCGTCCCCACTCCGTCGCCCACTCCGTCGGTCCCCACTCCGTCGTTGCCCGCCTGCATAGATGCAGTGTCAAGAGAACGGTTGAAACGTCAACACCGTCCCCACTCCGTCCCTCCCCACTCCGTCCTCCCCACTCCGTCCTCCCCTCGCCATAGGATCGAAACAGGGCGCCGCAGGCGCGGGTCGCTCGACCGCTGCTTCCGCGAAGTCGCCCGCGTACAATACGCGGCTCCATGGCCATCATCCCCGCCTCGCGCCTCGGCGGTCGCGAGCGCGCCCGTGCCCGCTTCCTGCCGACGACGATCGACGAGGTCCACGCCCGCGGCTGGGACGCGCTCGACGTGGTGATCGTCACCGGCGACGCCTACGTCGACCACGCCGCGTTCGGCCCGGTGCTGATCGCGCGCTTCCTCGAGGGGCGCGGGCTGCGCGTCGGCCTGATCGCGCAGCCCGACTGGCGCAGCGCCGACGACTTCCGCCGGCTCGGTCGCCCGCGCCTGTTCTTCGGCGTCAGCGCCGGCAACCTCGACTCGATGCTCAACCGGCTCACCGCGCAGAAGAAGAACCGGCGCGAGGACCTCTACTCGCCGGGCGGGCGCGCCGGGCTGCGCCCCGACCGCGCGACGATCGTCTACGCCAACCGCGCGCGCGAGGCGTTCCCCGGGGTGCCGATCGTGCTCGGCGGCATCGAGGCGTCGCTGCGCCGGATCGCCCACTACGACTACTGGTCCGACTCGGTGCGGCGCCCGATCCTCCTCGACGCCAAGGCCGACCTGCTCGTGTTCGGGATGGGCGAGCGGCCGATCTGGGAGGTCGCCCAGCGGCTGCGGGTCGGCGAGCCGATCGAGCGCATCCGCGACGTGCGCGGCACGGCGTGGCCGATGACGCAGGCCGAGGCCGACGCGGTGTGCGCCTTCCCGTCGCAGACCGTGGCCGACGGGCGAGCGATCGAGCTGCCGCCGTTCGAGGAGGTCGCGCCCGCCACGCCCGAGGGCAAGGCCGCCTACGCGCGCGCGGCGCGGATGTTCCACCACGAGACGAACCCGTGGAACGCGCGACCGATCGTGCAGCGCGCGGGCGGGCGCGCGGTGTACTTCAACGCGCCGGCGCTCCCCCTCGAGACCGAGGAGATGGACGCGCTGTACGACCTGCCCTTCGCGCGCGCGGCGCACCCGTCGTACGAGGAGCGCATCCCCGCCTTCGAGACGGTGAAGCATTCGCTGGTGGCGATGCGCGGCTGCTTCGGCGGCTGCACCTTCTGCTCGATCACCGAGCACGAGGGGCGCGTGATCCAGAGCCGCAGCGCGGATTCGATCCTGCGCGAGGTGCGCGCGCTGCGACGGATGGACGACTTCCGCGGCGTGATCTCCGACCTCGGCGGCCCGACGGCGAACATGTACGCGATGCGCTGCGAGGACGAGAAGTTCGAGTCGCGCTGCCGCCGCCTCTCCTGCGTCCACCCGTCGGTGTGCGAGCACATGGTCACGGACCATCGCCCGCTGATGGATCTGATGAAGAAGGTGCGGGAGGCCGAGGGCGTGAAGAGGGTGTTCATCGCCTCGGGCGTGCGCTTCGACCTCGCGCAATTGTCGCCCGAGTACCTGCGCGAATTGACCCTGCACCACGTCGGTGGGCAATTGTCGGTGGCGCCCGAGCACACCTCTCCCGAGACGCTGCGATTGATGAAGAAGCCGGCGATCGACTCCTACGAGCGGTTCGCCGATCAGTTCCGTTGCGCCTCGCAGGCGGCGGGGAAGGAGCAGTACCTCGTCCCCTATTTCATCAGCGGGCACCCCGGCTCGACGCTCGGCGACATGGTCCACCTGGCGCTCTATCTCAAGCGCAACAACCTGCGCCCGCGCCAGGTGCAGGACTTCATCCCGACCCCGATGTCGCTCGCCGCGACGATGTACTACACCGGCCTCGACCCCCTGTCGGAAAAACCGGTCTACACCGCCCGCGGCCTGCGGGAAAAAAGGCTGCAAAAGGCCCTGCTCCTCTATTGGGACCCGACCCAGGCCCCCGTCGTCCGAGCGGCCCTGCTCGAAGCAAACCGCCCCGACCTGATCGGAAGAGGCCAGGAAAGCCTGGTCTCCCCGGGCCCGGTAGAAGGCAAACGAGAAATCTCGAAATCTTTCCCTCAATCCGACCCAAACGCCCCGAAGGGCAAGGCCAATCAATTTGCCAAAGCCGCAAACCGGCCAGGACCGGGCGGTCCGCCCTCGCACAGGCTTGCACCACGCGCAATAGGTGATCTGCACCGGATGGCGCCAACCGGGCAACAAGAACGGAATCGCTCGAAAGTGGAATTAGCGGGAACGAAAACGGGACCGAGAACGGGAACGGGAACGAAAATGCGAACGGGACCGGGAATGAACCCCCGTAAGCCCCGTTGAGAGAGGGACGCTGATGCTGATTGCGCTCAAAGGAACAACGCTGGGGTACAACGACCGCGGCCGCGGCGAACGGCCGCTCCTGCTGCTGCACGCCTTCCCGCTCGACCGGCGGATGTGGCAGCGCGTCGCCCCGCGGCTCGAGCGCACCGCGCGGCTCGTCACCTTCGACCTCCGCGGCCTCGGTGAGTCCGACGGCGACGGGCAGCCCTCGATCGACGGCTTCGCCGACGACGCCGCCGCGCTCCTCGATGCGCTCGGGATCCGTCGCGCCGTCGTCGGTGGGCTCTCGATGGGGGGCTATGCCGCGCTCGCCTTCGCGCGCCGCCACCCGGAGCGCCTCGCCGGCCTGCTGCTCGCCGACACGCGCGCCGCCGCCGACACGCCCGAGGGGCGCGCCGCCCGCGACGTCGCCATCGCCCGGATCGCCGGCGAGGGCGTCGGCCCATTCTGCGAGGAGTTCGTCGGCAAGCTCGTCGCGCCGTCGAACGGGGCGGCGAAGGACCACGCCCTCGCCATCGCGCTCTCGCAGACGCCGGTGGGCGTGGCGGGCGCGCTCGGGGCGTTGCGCGATCGCCCCGACGCCACGGCCCACCTCGCCTCCATCGCCGTGCCGACGACGGTGATCGTGGGCGCCCTCGACGCGGTGACGCCTCCGTCGGACGCGCGGCTGCTCGCGCGCGCGATCCCCGGCGCCACCCTCGTCGAGATCCCCGGCTCGGGCCACCTCGCCGCCCTCGAGGCTCCCGAGGCATTCGCCGACGCCGCCGAAGCACTCCTCGAGCGCGCGCGCCTCTGATCCCATTCTCCCAATAAGGCGCGCGACCGAAATAATGTCGCCATTCTCGGCAGTCGAGGCGCCCGATCCGGCGAGAGAGCTTGCTCTCTGCAAGTGACCGACGAGGCTGGGGCCCCACCGAAGGATGGGGAGGCCGAAGGCCGAGAAGTGAGCCGGGCGGGATGGATCGGCGGCCCAGTTGGCGAGATGATTTCGGCCGGGCGCCTAAACGAAGAGCCCCTGAAATCAGGGGCTCTTCGAAATCCTGCGAATGCGGTGAAGGAGGCTAGGCGACCGTCCAGGTGTCGCCCGAGTGGAGCAGCTTGTGGAGATCGCCGTCGCCGCGCTTCGCGCGCACCGACTGAATCTGATCCACCGTGAGCTGGTCATACGACGGCCGCTCGTCGGCGCGCAGCACGCCGAGCGCCACCGGGAAGTTCGGCTGGTCGAGCTGCGAGAGCAGGAACGCCAGGCCGCCGTTCGGCGCGCGCTCGTCGTGCACCAGCAGGTCCTTCTCGGTGACGCCGTTCTCGCCGACGGTGACCACCTCCGGCTGGAACATGCCGGTGAGGCGGATCCCCTTCTTGCGGTCCTTGCCGAACAGCATCGGCTTGCCGTGCTCGAGGATGAGCTGCTTCTCGGCCTTCGTGGCCCGGTCGGTCACCTCGTCGAACGCGCCGTCATTGAACACGACGCAGTTCTGGTAGATCTCGATGAAGGCGCTGCCCTTGAAGCGCGCCGCGCGCGCCAGCACGTCCAGCATGAGCTTCGAATCGCTGTCGACGACGCGCGCCACGAACGACGCCTCGGCGCCGAGCGCCACCGAGATCGGATTGAAGGGGTGGTCGAGCGAGCCGAAGGGCGACGACTTGGTCTTCTTGCCCTGCTCCGAGGTGGGCGAGTACTGCCCCTTCGTGAGGCCGTAGATCCGGTTGTTGAAGAGCAGGACCTTGACGTCGATGTTGCGGCGCAGCGCGTGGATGAGGTGGTTGCCGCCGATCGAGAGGCCGTCGCCGTCGCCGGTGACCACCCAGACCTGCAGGTCGGGGCGCGCCAGCTTCACGCCGGTGGCGATCGCCGCCGCGCGCCCGTGGATGCTGTGGAACCCGTACGTGTTCATGTAGTACGGGAAGCGGCTCGAGCAGCCGATGCCCGACACGAACACGAACTTCTCGCGCGGCAGGCCCAGCTCCGGCAGCACCTTCTGCACCTGGGCGAGGATGGCGTAGTCGCCGCAGCCAGGGCACCAGCGCACGTCCTGATCCGATACGAAGTCCTTCTTGCCCAGCTTGATCACCGCCGAGCCGTTGGCGCCGTTTCCGTTCGTGCCGTTCGTGCCGCTCATGCCCGCACCTCGTTCGCCTTCTTCTGGTGGCTGACCAGCCCCTCGATCACGCCGATGATCTCGGCAACCTTGAAGGGCTTGCCCTGGATCTTGTTGAAGCCCTGCGCGTCGACGAGGAACTCGCTCCGCAGGACCCGGGTGAGCTGCCCGTTGTTCAGCTCGGGGACGATGATCTTCTTGAACCC
>JAJXSP010000454.1 GCA_021784515.1 Myxococcales bacterium
GACACCGCGCGCCTCGCCTTCTGGACCGCCGTCGCCGCGGCGCTCTCTCCGTCGGAGAGCACGACGCGGCGCGCCCGCGACGCCCGCGCCGCCGCCGACCGCGACCGCCGCCGCGACGGGCGCCGCTTCGTCACCGCGAGCATCGACGAGCTGGTCGAGCCCGCGCCCCTCGCCTCCGGAGGCCAGCGATGACCGCCCGCCGTCTCACCGCCGTCGCCGTGCCCGTCACGCTGTGCGCGCTCACCGCGCTGTGCCCGGGCGATCCCGTCGCCGCGTCGTCGCCGCGAACGTTCGCCGAGCTTCTCCCCGAGGGCGCCGCCGCCGTGCTCGAGACCGACGACCTCCGCGCCCTGCTCGAGCGCTGGAGCGCGTCGAAGCTGCGCCAGCGCTTCGAGGAGAGCCGCGCCGCCTCCGACCTCGAGAAGTCGCGCCTCTACCTGCGCCTCGCGCAGAACGTCGGGCAGCTCGAGGAGGTGGCGGGGTTCGGCCTGTCGCTCGATCGGCTCACCGAGCTTTCGGGGCGCCGCTCGGCGATCGCGCTGTACGACGTGCCGTCGACGTCCTTCGTGATCGTGATGGAGCTGCCGCACGACGAAGCGGAGCGCTCCGACCTCCTCGGGCAGAAGGGGCGGCTCGGGCAGCGCGAGCACCGCGGGGTGAAGTACCTCCTCTCCGAGGGCGGGCACGGCAAGGCGCCGTTCGCGGTGGCGCTCGTCGGCGATCGCCTCGTCGCGGGGACCGACCTCGACGCCTTCCGCGGCGCGCTCGTGCTGACGACGCGCGCGGCCGGGCTCCCGCTCGCCGCGCCGACGGGGCCCGAGCCGCGGGCGATCACCGCGGCGCCCGAGGTGGCGGCGCTCTTCACCGACGCGCCCCGTGGTTCGGCGATCCGCCTCTACGTCGCGCAGGGGCGGCTCACCGGCACGCACTACTTCGACGACTACTGGATCTTCGGCGGCGAGAGCGCGGCGGGGATCCGCGCGGCGCTCGTCACGCTGGCGCCGGGCGACGACGTCACCGTCGAGACGCGGACGTACCTCTACGACGACGGCGCGCTCCCCGACGTGGCGGAGGACCTGCGGGTGGACCCGGGCCACGCCGACGTCGCGGCCGCGGTCACGGCGCTCCCCGCGGCGCCCCCCTTCGCCTCGGCCGCGCCCGCGGACGCCGAGCGCGCGGCGAGCGCCGTCGAGGAGCTGCTGCCCAGGAAGGCGGACGCGGGTCCGCGCTCACCGGATGGCGCGATCGCGAAGGCGCTCGCGCCGGGTAAGCCGCGCCGCACCGTCGAGACCATCGAGCCCGCGCACCCGAAGGGCGGCTTCGCCGAGCACCACGCCGCGGTGGCGATCGCGCTCGAGGCGCCCGACGCCCTCGACGGCAAGGCGCTCGAGGCTGCGCTCGCGGCGACGCTCGCCCCCCGCGTGACCGGCGCCGGCGACCTCGCCTTCGCCGACGACACCGGCGGCGTGCGGGCCCTCAAGCTGCCGCTGATCGCCGAGTGGGCGCTGGCGTGGAAGCGCACCGGCGACGCGCTCGTCGTCGCCACCGACCCCGCCGCCTGCCGCCGCCTCGCCGACGCGCTCGGCGCCCCGGCGACGGCGAAGCTCCTCGCCCGCGAAGCCCCGCGCCTCTACCGCCTCGACGTGGAGCGCGCCGGCGCGACGTGGCGCCGGGTCACGGGGACGCTGGCCGAGCGCGACAACTGGTCGGATCCCGCCGACGGCGAGCTGTTCCGCGACTCGCTCGGCGGCCTGTTCGACGTGGTGAAGGACACGCGGCGGGTCGTCGCGCTGGGGTACCGGCGAGGCCCGGGGCGGTACGTGGAGGAGGTTCAATTCCGAGCGAGGTGACGTCTCGCGTTCCCGTTCCCCCTCTTCGCGAAAGCGAGAACGGCAGGAAAAGCAATACCGTCTTCAGGTTTCGTCAGTCCCCTTCCCGACGGGCCAGCAATCGCCCGAGCGCCTCCGTCAGCTCCTTCAGCGACGACTGCCGGGTCCCCTTCCTCTCGATTGCCTTCTCTACCCCGAATTTGACCGTAATCCGGTCCTGTTCGCTCCACGTCGGATTGGCTCGGCCGTCCAAATCCCCGGCCAGTGCCAACAGCGCCGCACGAATTTCGGCAGCCGGCGTGCCGTCGGGCGCGAGCACGTCGAGATAGGCCAGCACGCGATTTCCGCCCGGCGGGACCTCCGTATTGCGCTCGACGATCTCGCCGGGATTGCTCGTGGCGAGCGGGGCCGGGTCGTCCGGCCACGCGAACTGGTCGCCGTGGAGGTGGAGGAATGCATTGACGCCTTCGTCGCCGAGCGGCGTGACGAGGCGGTGGGCGGTCAAATACATTGTTTCGGGAGGAGGGGAATCAGCCCCAGCCGAGGCGCTTCGAAATGATCTCCTTCATGATCTCGCTCGTGCCGCCGCCAATCGTGATCAGGCGGACGTCGCGGAAGGTGCGCGAGACCTGGAAATCGTCGCTGTAGCCGAAGCCGCCGTGGGCCTGGAGGCAGCGGTCGGCCACCTTGTTCACCAGCTCGCCGGCGAACAGCTTCGCCATCGTGATCTCCTTCACCGCCTCTTCCTGGCGATTGTAGAGATCGACCGCGCGATAGGTGAGCCACCGCGCCGCCTCAACCTCGGTGAAGAGGTCGGCGAAGGTGTGGCGCCACACCTGGAACTTGAGCAGCGGCCGCCCGAATGCCGTGCGCTCCTGGGTGTAGCGGATCGTCTCGTCCAGGCAGTGCTGCGCGCCGGCCGTGGCGGCGACGGCGGCGATCAGCCGCTCGCCCTGAAAGTTGACCATGATGTAGCGGAAACCCTGGTTCTCCTCGCCGAGCAGGTAGCGCGTCGGGATGCGGCAGTCCTCGAACGACAGCTCGGCCGTGTCCGAGGCGTGATTGCCCATCTTCTTGATCTTGCGCGTCACCTTGAAGCCCTTCGTGTCCGTCGGGAAGGTGACGAGCGAGATGCCGCCGAACCCGCTGTCCGCGGCGCCCGTGCGCACCGCGAGGGTGATGAAGTCGGCGCGCGTGCCGTTGGTGATCCAGCACTTCGCGCCGTTGATGACGTAGTCGCCCTCGACCTTGCGGGCGGTCGTGCGGATCGCCGCCACGTCGCTGCCGCAGCCCGGCTCGCTCACGCCGAGGGCGGCGACCTTCTCGCCGCGCAGCGCGGGGGCGAGGAACTCGTCCTTCTGCTCGCGCGTGCCCAGCTCGTTGATGATCGGCGTGGCCATGTCCGTCTGGACCATGAGGGACATGTTCAGTCCGGCCGACCGCGACCGCGTCAGCTCCTCGCCCCACACCGCCGCGTACCACCAGTCGCCGCCCGCGCCGCCCACGTCCTCGGGGTAGTGCGCCCCGAGGAAGCCCAGCTCGCCGCACCGCTTGAACACCTCGCGCGGAAACAGCTCGTTTTCCTCCCACTCGTCGGCGTTCGGCGCCAGCTCCTTGGCCACGAAGTCGCGCAGCGCGCGCCGGAAGATGTCGTGCTCTTCTTTGAAGAAGGTCGTCAACATGGGTTGTCTCCGTCGGTAACCGCGGAATCGAAGCATCGAACCCGCGGCCGGTCAACCACGGCCTGGCGCTCCTTGACTCGGCGGGCGCTCCGGCTAGATTCCCCGGGTGTCCGCGCTGAAGGTGGTGATCGTGGACGACGACCCGTGGGTCCTCCGCATGGTGGCCACGGTGCTCGAGGGGCGCGGGTGCCGCGTCCACACCGCCGCCGACGGGCGCGAGGGCTACGACAAGGTGGTCCGCGTGCGCCCGGACCTGATCGTCACCGACGTGATGATGCCGCGCATGGACGGCTGGACGATGGTGCGCTCGCTGCGCGCCCGCCCCGACTTCGCGCTCGTGCCGGTGATCTTCCTGACCGCGCTCGGCGGCGAGGACGATCGGCTGCACGGCTTCCGACTCGGCGCCGACGACTACCTTCCGAAGCCGTTCCGCTTCGAGGAGTTCGATCTGCGCGTCGGCAACGCGCTCCGCAGGCGCCAGGAGGTGCTCGCCGCCGCCGCCGGCGTGCGCGAAGCGGGGCCCCGGCCGGCGATCGAGGGCTCGCTCGACCAGCTCGGCCTCGCCACGCTGCTGGCGATGGTGGAGATGGAGCGCAAGAGCGGCGTGCTGGTGCTGCACCACCGCGGCGCCACCGGGCGCGTCTTCTGCCGCGACGGGCGCGTCGTCTCGGCGAGCATCGAGGGAGGGCCGAGCGGCGCGGAGGCGGCCTACCGCATGCTGGGCTGGTCCCACGGCGAGTTCGAGTTCTCGGTGATCCCCGTCGACATGCGGGACGCGGTGGAGATGTCGATCAGCCACCTGCTCCTCGAAGCCGCCCGCCGCCTCGACGAGGGCCACCTGCCCAGCGAGGCCTGATCACCCTCGCGACGCGGCCGCGCGCCCTCCCCCGAGGACGACCAACGCGATGCCGACGAAGATCGCCACCCCCGCGAGCAGCGTCGCCACGCCCGGCGCCTCGCCGAGGAGCGGCTGGACGCAAGCGTAGGTCGCCACCATCGACGAGTGCGCGCGCTCGAGCGCCCACGCGTTGAGGAAGCAGGTGCCCACCGTCGGGAAGCGCGGAAGATCCGCTCTCGCGTTCAGTCGCCGTCGGGCTCGTCGGCGCCGCCCTCGATGCCGTACTTGCGCATGAGCTTGCGGAAGTACTTGCGGTCGATGTCCGCCTCGCGCGCGGCGTGCGAGATGTTGCCGCGGCTCTTCTTCAGCAGCGCCACCAGGTAGTCCTTCTCGAA
>JAJXSP010000035.1 GCA_021784515.1 Myxococcales bacterium
GATCTTAGAGCCCGATCAGCCCGCCCATCGAGTGGCCGACGATGTCGATCTTCTTCAGCGTCGTCTGCGCGAGGATCGACTCGATCTTGCGGTGGATGAGGAAGGCCGACTCGCGGATGTCGCGGCGGTTGAACGTCCCTAGGTTGAACGAGAAGACGCAGATCCCGTCGGTGTTCAGGCGCCGCTCCATCACGTACATCGAGCCGCGTGTGCCGAGGAACCCGTGCAGCAGCAGCACCGGCGGGTTGCGCTCGTCGATGTTCCTGAAGAAGGCCTTGCGACGGATCGCGTTGCCGCGGGCGAGGTGGCGCAGGTACTCCACCATGTGCCGCCCGCCGACGAGGTCCTGCCGGATCGGGTGGGGCGTTTCGATGACCCCTTCGGGCAGCGGCGGCGCCGGGCGCAGGCCCAGCAGGCGGCCGAGCAGCCCTGAACCATTCTTGCCCATGGGCAGGGTTGATACCACCAGCACCGACGGGGAGCAACGTCGCCGCGCTCGGCGCAACCGAGGATTCCGCGGCGTGCTACCGTCGCCGAACCCGATAGCCGCTCGGAGCACCCATGTCCGCCTGGAAACCGTCGGCCGCCCTTCGCGGCGTCGCGTCGATCGCGATCCTCTCGCTGTTCTCCCTCGGCCTCGGCGCCTGCGGCAGCGGCGGGAGCGGCGGCTGGTTCGCCGTGTCCGACGGCGGGTCACCGCCCTCCGACGGCAGGGCCGCGGTCGGGAGCGGCTCGACGGCGTGCGACACGGAGGGCAACGGCACGCACACCTGCTTCGAGACCTCGTGGGCCAACGAACCCCTCGGCTTCGGCTCGGACGTGGACTCCACGTGCCGGCAGAAGAACGCCGGCGCGGTCGTGCTCTCCTGCCCGCAGGGCGGCGCGGTCGGCGCCTGCCGGCTGAAGGAGCCCGCCGGCGCGGGGGCGGTCACGGTGACGAGGTGGTTCTACACCGGGACGGCCGCCGACCTGATGACCGCCTGCGCGCAGGCGAGCGGCACCTGGGTCGGCGCGCCGTAGTCGCCCGAATTCAATCGCCGGCGGTGAACTGGAATGCGTAGAGGCGGGCGGCGGTCAATTCGAACCGGACGCGGACCAGCCGGTTCCGCAGCGACGAGGAATCGCCGCGCCAGGTGATCGGACCGTTCAATTCGTCGCCGGCGAAACCGCTGCAGTCGTCGAGCGCGAAGCCGGGGATTGCGTTGCCCTGCTCGTCGAGCAGCGCCGCTCGGATCCGGCCGTTCGCATTCACCAGGAGTTGCGGGCCCGCGATCGCCATCGGCACCGTGGTGAGCGTGCCGGCGCCGTCGGCGCGGGCGGCGCGGAATCGGTCGAGGCGCAGCACGGCACGACTCAACACTCCCGTACGGCGCGCCGAGACGAGCGCGTCGTGTCCGACGTCGAAGGCCGAATAGTAGACGGACAGATCGTCGCCTTCTCGGACGACGCCGGGAGCCTGGTAGATCGCCTTGCTGTCGAATTGCCCCGGTCCGCCGAGCGGGAGCCAGGCGGGTTCGCGATAACGGGTCCAATGGATGCCGTCGCGGCTGGTGGCGAGCTGCACCGAGAGCGAGTCGGCGTCGTAGTCGAAGACGCTCACGAAAGCGAGATAGGTCGATCGAGCAAAAGGGTATTTCGTGGCGGCGCTGTTGTAGAGATCGTGGCGCGGAGGGTCCATCGCATCGGCCAGCATGACGTACTGCTCGCCCGTCGTCGCGAATGACCGGTAGTCGACGCTCTCGAAGCGCGAAACACCGCGTGCGACGTCATGCCAGTTTCGCGCATAAAGCACGTAGCGGCGGCGCTCGTCGTCCCAGAACATGACATTTTGGGTGTCCGAATGCGCGTCGAGCACGGGGGCGGGTAGCGGGGTGAAATGGAGACCATCCGGCGAGACGGCGCCGTGGACCCCCAGCACACCCTTCGCGTCGGTCCCCTCGCCGACGAGCTTGTACCTCTCGGCCGGCGACCCGTTGGGATCGATGAACACGCTGCCGCCGGCGTAGGTGAGGGTGCCGGTCGGAAATACGATGTTGTTCGCGTCGCTGCCGGCGTAGGCGACCAAACCGAGCGCCGGCTTCTCGAACGCCGTTCCCTGCCATTCCGCGTAGCAGAGGCGGGTATTCAAATCGCCGAAGGTGGGCAATGCCTCGTACCACAGGCGGAGCCTCCCGCCGTCATTGAGCACGGTCGAAAATCCTGGACCGATCCAGTTTTCCCAGGGCTGGTCGGCCAGGACCAGGATCTCGCCCGTCTTCCGTGGCGGCTCGACCTCCAGGGTGGCTCCGTCGGCCCGGTCGATGAGCAGGTCGTCGATGAGGAGCTGTCGCGCCGCTCCCACGGCCGCAAAGGAGCGCAGAGCGAGGTCGGATTCGCGATAATGCGAGAAATTGGAATGGGCGGCGGGATCGACGCCGGCGGACCCGCCCGGAGTGTCGGTCAACGTGATGAAGCTGCCGTCGTCGAGCGGTGCCGTCGCCGGGCCGAGGAGCGTCGTGCCCGGGCCGGGGGCGACCAGCGAATGGAACAGCGTCGGGCCGAAGCGAGGCGCCGCGCTGGCGCCGAGGAGCGCGTGGATCGAATCGGCCGGAGCGCTGCCGACGAAGACGACCAGCAGGCGTCCGTCGGGCAGCCGCACCAGGTCCGCGTCGTGCCGCGCGTCGGCGACGAACGGGAGCGGGACGGACCAGGTTGCGCCGCCGTCCACGCTTTCGGAGAGGGCGAGCCATCCGGCGTCATTGCGAATGAGCGCGGTCGCCGCGGCGCCCGAGGCGGCGAGGACCGGCTCGCGGTGGCCCCGGGCGATCAGCGTCGGCGGGCTCCAGGTGGTTCCGCCGTCGACCGAGCGAAGGACCACCGCGAAGTCGCCGCGGTGATCCGGATCGGGATCGTCGGCGGAATACCAGGCGTCGACGGGGAGCAGGCCGTCATTGCCGGCCTGGACGATTCGCCCATGGGGCGCGCCGAATGACCACGGAGCGAGATTGACGAATTGGGGCGGCGCGAAGTGCGCGCCGTCGTCGGACGATGAAGCCAGGAACACGCTGGTGCGGTCCGAGGCACCGGCCGCGAACCGCCCGCCCGGAAAATCGCCGCCGGCCGCGAACGCGAGCAGGACCCGCTTTCCGGAGATGCCAATCGCCGGCGCGCGCGCGTCGCCCGGCGCGCCGACCGTCGCCACGGGCGACCATCGGTTGCCGTCGAGGGAGCGCGCGATCGCGATGGCGCCGCCGGGCGCGAAGCGGTCGGCGCCGGCGCGCGCCGCGAGCAGCAGCGATGCGCCGTCGCGAATCAGGGACGCCGCGGTGCCCGGCGGGTGCGGCGGCGCGGCGCTGCACTGCCCCGAATCGCAGAGCAGCCCGTCACCGCAATCGCCGTCGGTGCGGCACTGGTCCGGCTTGCCGCAGCCCGCCGCGAGAGCGAGCAGTACGGCGAGGATCGTGCGGAGGACATCACCGGATGGGGGCCTCATTCAGGTGCTTGGGTGCGGCAGCGCCGCCGCCCGTTCAAGGGCACGCCGGCCGGACTCCCGCTCGAGTGGCGTCGCGGAACACGATCTCGCCCGCGGACGGGACATCGCTGGCGCCCCTCCGGCTTGGATGGCAGGCGGCCGCCCAGTTGGCTTGATTCCCCGCTCCGGATTCCGTACAAACCGCGGCATGGAAACCCTTCGCACCGACGCAGTGGTGATCGGCTCGGGTCCGGGTGGCTACCTCGCCGGGATCCGGCTCGGGCAGCTGGGCAAGCAGGTGATCGTCGTCGAGCGCCGGGCGGTCGGCGGGGTGTGCCTCAACGTCGGGTGCATCCCGTCGAAGGCGCTCATCACCGCGGCGAAGACGTTCGACAAGACGCGCACCGCCGAGAAGATGGGGCTGATCATCGACGGCGCGCGCATCGACGTGCCGCGCATGCAGGCGTGGAAGGGCGAGATCGTCGACAAGTTGACCTCGGGCGTGCGGCAGCTCATCAAGGGCGCCGGCGGCAAGCTGCTCCTCGGCGAGGGGAAGATCGTGCGGCCGGGGCTGGTCGAGGTCACCACCAAGGACGGAGTGCAGCCGATCGAGGCGGGCGCGATCGTGATCGCCACCGGCTCGCGGCCGATCGCGGTGCCCGGCTTCACCGTCGACAACGAGCGCATCCTCGACTCGTCGGGCGCGCTCGCGCTCGGCGCGGTGCCGCCGCGGCTCGTGGTGATCGGCGGCGGCTACATCGGGCTCGAGCTCGGGATCATGTGGGCCAGGCTCGGCGCCAAGGTCACCGTCGTCGAGTTCACCGACCAGCTGCTCCCCGGCAACGACCCGGAGCTGGTGCAGGTGGTCGCGCGCAAGATGAAGAAGATCGGCATCGAGGTGCACCTGCGCTCGAAGGCGAAGAGCTGGCGCGACGCCGGCGTTGAGGGCCAAGCCCGCCAAGGCGGGCAGCTCCAGGGCCCGACCGCGGTGGAGGTGACGATCGAGACGCCCGAGGGCGAGCGGCAGATCGCCTGCGACAAGGTCCTCGTCACCGTCGGGCGGCGCCCCAACTCCGACGGGGCGGGCATCGCCGAGGCGGGCGTGGCGATCGACAAGAAGGGCTTCGTCACCGTCGACAAGCAGCTGCGCACGAACGTGCCCGGCATCTACGCCCTCGGCGACGTGGCGGGGCAGCCGATGCTCGCGCACAAGGCCTACAAGGAGGCGCACGTCGTCGCCGAGGTGATCGCCGGCAAGCCCGCCGAGATGGATGCGCAGGTGATCCCGGCGGTGATCTTCACCGACCCGGAGATCTCCAGCGTCGGGCTGTCGCAGCCGGAGGCCGAGAAGCAGGGGCGCAAGGTGCGGGTCGGCAAGTTCCCCTTCGGCGCGCTCGGGCGGGCGATGACGCAGCTCGAGACGGACGGCTTCGTGAAGCTGGTCGCCGACGCCGAGACCGAGGAGCTGCTCGGGGTGCAAATCGTCGGGCCGGGCGCCTCCGACCTGATCAGCGAGGGCACGCTCGCGCTCGAGATGGGCGCCTACCTGCCCGACCTCGCGCTGACGGTGCACCCGCACCCGACGCTGGGCGAGGCGGTGATGGAGGCGGCGCAGGCGGCGCTCGGCGAGTGCGGGCACCTCGTGGGCGGCGGCAAACGGTAGTGCGGCGGTGAAGCCGGGCGAGCTGCCGGGCGAGCTCTACGACCTCGGGCGCCGCGGCTACGAGGAGACGCTCGCGCTCCAGCACCGGCTGGTGGCCGAGCGGCAGGCGGGGACGCGCTCGGACGCGCTGATCCTCGTCGAGCACGACCACGTGATCACGCTCGGGCGGCGGCCCTCGTCGCGCGACAACGTGCTCGCGACGGACATCCCCGTCGTCGAGATCGAGCGCGGCGGCGACGTCACCTACCACGGCCCGGGGCAGCTGGTGGCCTACCCGATCCTGCGGCTCGACGACGCCGAGCGCGACCTGCACGCCTTCCTGCGCGCGCTCGAGCAGGGGCTGATCGACGCCTGCGCCGCGCTCGGCCTCGCCGCCGGGCGCAACCCCGGCTGGACCGGCGTGTGGCTCGGCGAGAAGAAGCTGGCGTCGATCGGGATCGCCGTCCGTCGCTGGGTCACCTTCCATGGCGTGGCGCTGAACGTGTGCACCGACCTTTCGCGCTTCGGCGCGATCAACCCGTGCGGGCTCCACGCCTCGGTGATGACCTCGCTCAGCGAAGCGCTCGGCCGCACGGTCGCGCTCGACGAGGTGAAGCCGCTCGTCGTCCAGCACCTCGGGCGCGCGCTCGGACGATCCTTTTCAGCGTGAGCGACGGCGCGCGAGGAGCGCCGCGATCATCAGCGTCGCGAACCACGCCGCGCGAGCGTCGTGCGATCGCCCGCTCCCGACGGCGCACTGGCACCCGGCGGGCGGCGGTGGCGGTGGCGCGACCACGTCGCCGGTCGAAGCGAGGTCGGCCGGCGCGGCGGCGTCGACGCGCGCGGCGGCGTCGAGCGGAGGCGGGGCCGCGAGATCGTCGGCGGCCTCGGCGAGGTCGGGGGCACCGTCGAGCTGCAGCGGCGAGAGATCGGCGACGCCGGCGGTCATGTCGGCTCGCGGCGGCGCCCCGGCGTCGGCGGGCGCGTGGCAGACGTCGTCCTGGCCGATCGGCTTCGACTCGCACGGGGAGCAGGCGACGATCTCGACGGCGCCGTTGTGGCAGCGCACCGCCTCGGTCTTGTCGGTGGTGCAGTTCCACAGCGACCAGGCGTCGTTGCAGGCGCAGTGGCCGCCGAGCTTCTGGAAGTACTGGCACCACTGCCAGTAGTAACCGGGGTCTCTGTGGTTGTTCGCGCCTCCGTAGTTCGCGCTCTTTTCGCAGGAATCCAAGGTATCGGAGCAAGCGGCGTTGCACTCCGGGATCTGGTTGCCGTTCGGGATCTGGTAGTGGCCGACGATGTGGCCGCGATCGAGCGGGACGTTCGGCCAGCGCGAGCGGATGTCCCGCACCAGCTTCGCCGAGGTGTCGTAGAGCCCGTCGCTGTAGCCCGTGGGATCGCTCGCCACGCCGACGTGCTCGATGCCGATCGAGTGCTTGTTCCAGCACCAGTTGCCGGCGTGCCACGCGGTGTCGGTCTCGTGGAGGAACTGGCCCACGCGGCTGCCGTCGGCGTCGACGAGGTAGTGCACCGACTTGCCGCCGTCGAACTGCAGCGTGGAGACGGAGGCGGCCCAGCCGCCCTCGGTGTCGTGGATGACGATGGCGTTGACCGCGGCGTTGCCGTCGGGGCGGCCGGCGGTGCACTTGCCGCCGTTGGCGTTGCAGTCGGTGGAGAGCCAGATCGCGCCGGCGAAGTCGGGGGGCGGGTTGCCGAGCGCCTCGCTGAGCGGCGGCGGCGCGGGCGCGGGCACCTCGGGGTGCGGTGCGATCTCCACCACCTCGCCGTCGCGCGCCGGGAATGCGCCGCCCGCGCGCAGCGTCGAGAACACGGCCGCGAGGTAGCGATCGCGCTCGTCGCCGGCGAGGCCGGACAGCTCGGCGACGGCGGGGCGCCAGCTCGCGAGATCGCCCGCCCGCGCGCCGGTCCGCGCGCCCAGCTCGGCGAGCACGCGCACGCCCGCCTCGGTGCCGAGGTCGGTGTCGGCGCGGAGCGTCTCCTCGTCGGTGCCAAGGAGCGCGGCGCCGCGCGCGAGCGAGTTGAAGGCGCCGTGACGCAGCTCGAGGATGCCCGCCACCGGCACGTCGTCGTCGGCGCGCACCACGCGCCGCCGCGGCAGGAGGAGGCCCCCCTCGACGCGCGCGATGGCGACCACCAGGTCGCGCGGGACGGCAAGCTCGACGGAGAGCGCGTCGACCTCGCGGGCGATCGGCCCCTCGGGCAGCTCGGGTGGCGGCCCCGAGCAGCCGACGAGAAGGAGCAGCGAACAGAGCGTGCGGCGCGGCAGGGAGCGCATCGTGCGCGCAGTATCGCAAGCGCGCCGGCGACCGCTCAAGCGGCGTCTTCGTCAGCCGCCCGTCGGGAACCCTCGCCGCGCGAGCGCCTCGGCCACCGCTTCGGGGAGCACGCGCTCGGAGGTCGCGCCGTCGGGGCGTGGCGCGCGCGCGATCCCGGCCCGCGCCGCCTGGATGGCGTCCTGGAGCGAGCGCGGCCGCACCACCTTTGGACCGTGCGGCGCCCCGCGCTTGCAGAACTCGGCGCTGTCCACCACCAGCGTCACGCGGCAGGGCAGGGGGCGCACCTCGTAGATCGAGCACCAGCCGCGCTCGTCGTTGAACGGGCACATCGCGTCGCGCGCGAAGTAGGCGCCCATCGCCTCGGCGTACGTGGGGGCGTCGTCGTCGTCGGGCCTCGGCGCGCCGCCGTGCGCCGCCGCGATCCGGTCGATCACGCCGACCTCGTCGCCGACGCGGGCCCGCCACTCGGGCAGGCGCGAAAGGAAGCGCTCGCGCACCGGGGCGTGCGCGTCGTCGGCGAGCCACTCGGCGATCGCCGCCGCCTCGGCGGGCAGCGTGCGGATGAAGCTCGGGCAGCAGGCGTTGCACCCCGGTCCGCACGCGATCGCGTAGCTCTCCTGCACCACCGGCAGCAGCGCGTCGAGCGCACCGTCCACCCGACGGCACGCGGCGCGCGCCGCCTCCGCGGCCTCGGCCCGCGCGCGCTCCTTGGGGCGGCAGCAGGCGAAGTAGGAGCGCCCGCTGCCGCACGGGCAGGGCCGCTTTCGATCCGGTTCGCGAGGCACTAGTACCTCGCGGCGGAAATCTCGATGGATTCGAGCGTCGCTGCATCCCTCATGGCTTCGTTGCTCCTCCGTCGGTTACCAAAAGTAGCTTCCGTCGTCGCGCCTCGCCCTGCGGGCGCATCGACGCTCTCGGTCCTGTCGACATTTCCGCCGCGAGGTACTAGTCGATGACGATCTTTTTCGGGTCCACCGTCGGACGGGGCGGCCGCGGGTCCATCTCCTCGAGCGTCTTCACGATGGTCCGCGCGACCACGAGGTTGCGGTACCACTTCTTGTTCGCCGGCACCACGAACCACGGCGCCCACTCGGTGGAGCACTTCGTCAGCACGTCGTCGTAGGCCTCGCGGTAGTCGTTCCAGCGCTGGCGCTCGGCGAGGTCCGCCGGCGAGAACTTCCACGTCTTGTTCGGGTCGTCGAGGCGCGCCTGGAGCCGGCGCTTCTGCTCGTCGCGGTCGATGTGCAGGTAGAACTTCAGGACGCGCGTGCCGAGCTCGGAGACCAGCCGCTCGAAGCGGTTGATCTGATCGAAGCGCTCGCGCCACACCGACGGCGGCACGAGGTCGTGCACGCGCACCACGAGCACGTCCTCGTAGTGCGAGCGGTTGAAGATGCCGATGTTGCCGCGCCGCGGGAGCGCCTTGCCGATCCGCCACAGGAAGTCGTGATCGGCCTCCTCCTCCGACGGGCTCTTGAAGCTCGTCACCTGGCAGCCGATCGGGTTCACGCCCGACATGACGTGCTTGATCGTCCCGTCCTTGCCGCCGCTGTCCATCGCCTGCAGCACGACGAGGAGCGAGCGCGTGTTCTCGGCGTAGAGGCGATCCTGCAGCTCGTCGAGGCGGGCGACGTCGCGCGCCAGCTCCACCGCGGCGGCGGCGCGGTCGGCGTAGCCGCCGGTGTCGGAGGCGTCGATGTCGTCGAGGCGGACCTTGGTCCCCAGCTCCACGCGGTGGCGCATCGTCAGCGCCCCCGGGGCTTTCTGCCGCGCGGGCCGGCGGCGCGCGTGCGGTCGAGATCCGCGGGGGTGTCGATGTCCTCGAGCACGCCGGCGTCGTCCACCTCGAGGTGCAGCACCGCGGCGGCGTGGTCCTCGACGAGCGCGCGCAGCCCCCGCTCGACGGGGAGCGCGGCGAGCGCGCCGAAGAGCGAGCGCGGGACGCGGACCGGATGACCGCCGCGCCCCGCGTGGCGTGGGATCACCAGCCGCCCCGGCGCCGCATCGAGGATGGCGCGCACCGTCGCGGGCGCCACCTTGGGCAGATCGACCGGCCACACCAGGAGCGCGCTCGTGCCCGCCGGCATCGTCGCGAGCGCCGCCTGCGCCGACGAGAGCATTCCGCGGGTCGGATCGGGGTTCCACGCCCAGCCCACGCCCGGCGGGAGGCGCGCGCGGATGGCCGTCCCGTCGGGCGGGCCGAGCACCACCGTCACGCCGCTCGCGCCGCCCTCGCGCGCGGCGGTGGCGACGCGGGTGATGAAGTTCGTCCCGTCGAGATCGAGCAGCGCCTTGGGCGAGCCCATGCGGGTCGACGCGCCGGCGGCAAGGATGACGGCTTGAATGCTCATGGCTCTCCCCGAGTGGTTGCGGCGGAAGGTACCACGGCGAGGGGCGATGATTCGCTACCGCCCGCCCCGCTTCTCGGCCCGCACCTGGATCAGCTCGCCCACGATCGCCACCGCGATCTCCTCGGGCGTCTGCGCGCCGATCGCGAGGCCGATCGGCGCGTGCAGGCGCGCGAAGCGCTCCTCGTCGACGCCCTTTCCGACGAGCCGCTGCTTGAACATCTCGATCTTGCGTTGCGAGCCGATCATCCCGAGGTAGGCGAGGTCGCATCCGATCACGCGCTCGAGGAGCTTCTGGTCGGTGACGTGATCGCGCGTGACGATGATGAGCCACGCGCGCTCGTCGAGCGGCACCGGCCAGCGCGCCGGATCGAAGGTGTCCACGAGGTGCGCGGCGTCGGGGAAGCGCTCCTGTGTGGCGAACTCGTCGCCCTCTTCGGGCGCCTCGTCGACGATGATCGGCGAAAAGCCGACCGAGCGCGCCAGCGGCACCAGCGCGCGCGCGAGGTGGCCCGCGCCGCACACGATGAGAGGTGGCTCGGGCGACATCGGCTCGCAGAATACCTCCACCTCGCCGCCGCAACACATGCCGAGCTCGCGCGTGAGGTGGTAGCGCAGCAGCGTCGGGCGCGCGCCGGCGCCGTCGGCGAGGAGCTTCACGCAGGCGTCGGCCACCTGCTTCTCGAGGCGCCCGCCGCCGATGGTGCCCAGGACCCCGCCCCGCTCGTCGACGAGCATGCGCGCGGCGCCCTTGCGCGGCGTGGAGCCGGCGGTGCGCACGACGGTGGCGAGCACGCACGCCTCGCCGGCGCGACGGCGACGCACCAGCTCCTCGAAGACGTCGGTGGGAAGCGCAAATTTGGGTGTGCTGCTCGACACGGCGTGCGGATTCTAGCTGAGGTAAAGTCCGGCTCCCATGACGCGCGCGACGATCATCCTTCTTCTTCTCGTTGGTGGCTGCGGCGGCGGAACCTCCGGTGGAGGCCAGGATGCCGCGGCCGGCGGCTCCGACGGCGGCGGCGGCTACGCCTGGGGCGGCGGCACGCTCCCGATCCCGCAGTGCGGCTACGCCATCACCACCCGCGACGGCGCCAACCCGCCGGCGCAGGGCTCGCCGATGCTCGGCGCCGATCCCACGCCGTGGGGCCTGCACCTCGGTCTCGTCGGTGATCCCACCACCAGCATGGCGATCACCTGGCGCACCAACGACGACACCACGCTCGCCTCGACGGTGCAGTACGGCGTCGGCGACAAGACCGATCAGACGGTGGAGGGCATCACCTTCGCGTACCAGACGCTCGGCTACTCGAAGGACTCGGTGCGCATCCACCAGGGCCACCTGTGCGGCCTCATGCCCGGCACGACGTACAGCTACCGCGTCGGCGGCAAGGACGCGTCGGGCAAGGAGGCGTGGTCGCCCGTCTACCAGTTCCACACCGCGCCGGCGAAGGGGGCGGCCGGCGCCGACTTCGTCGTCGGCGTGATCGGCGACACCCGCGACCAGACCGGCAAGTACGACCAGTGGGGGACGATGCTCGGTAGGATCGCCTCGATCGCCACGCCCGACCTCGTGCTCTTCTCCGGCGACGGCACCAGCCTCGGGACGATCCAGGTGGAGTGGGACGCGTTCCTCAAGCAGGCCGAGCCGGTGCTGCGCCAGACGCCGCTCGTGTTCGCGCAGGGCAACCACGAGATCAGCGCGGTGAACTACTACTCGCAGTTCCCCATGCCGGGCGACCAGGAGTTCTTCGGCTTCGACGACGGCCCGCTCCACGTCTCCGTTCTCGACGACACGCCGATGATGGCGAGCGACGTGATGACCAAGGGCACGCCGTTCCTCGACCACGACCTCACGGCGGCGGCGGGCGCGCCGTGGAAGGTGGTGCTGCACCACCGGCCGATGTACTCGTCGGGCATCCTGCACGGCAGCAACCTCGACCTGCGGGCGATCTGGGCGCCGGTGGTCGACGCGCACCAGGTGGACCTCGTGCTCAACGGCCACGAGCACAACTACGAGCGCACCAAGCCGCTCCGCGGCGGCAAGGTGCAGGCCTCGACGACGATGGGCACCACCTACGTCGTCGCGGGGAGCGCCGGCGCGCCGCTGTACGCCGTCGGGACGAGCGACTTCACCGCGCTCTCGAAGAAGGCCTACAGCTTCCTCGTCGTGAAGGCGCGCGTCGGCAACCTCACGCTGACGGCCTACGACGACACCGGCGCCGTGCTCGACACCCTCACCATGATGAAGTGAACCTCCGGCGGTCTTTCCGCCGCGAATCGAAGAAAGGGCACGCGATGGGCACACCGCTCACGACCGAGGAAGAGGACCGGATCACGGCGCTTCACGAAGAGGTCCTCGACTACAACTGGGACGACGGCGCCGAGCGGATGCTCGAGATCGCCCGGGACCCGACCTGCGACCTGGGCACGGCGATGCAGATTTACTGGAACGCGCAGCCGGTCTTCTACAAGCAGTTCGCCAGCCGCGGCGACGTCGAGTCCTACAACCTCGCCAGCTTCGACCTCGTCGCGGAAATCGAGAAGAAGGTGGCGGCAGGCTTCTACAAGAGCGGCCTGGTCTTCTACGATCCCCGCGAAGATCAGGTCATCGACGATGACGATCCGGATACCGGGAAGATCCCGCCCGTCATGCTCCAGAAGGTCGAAGGGAAGTACTACCGGGGAGACCAGTAGGCGGGAGGGGCCCGCCGCGCCGCGGGGAGGCAGCCGCTACGACGCGTGCCGCACCGTGCGCCCGGGGTGCACGTGCGTCGGCAGTCCGCCGCGCACGACCACGGCGCCGGCCGTGATCACGTGCTCGATCCCGGCCGGGTACCGGATCGGCTCCTCGAAGGTGGCGGTGTCGATCACCTTCGCCGGGTCGAAGGCGACGAGGTCGGCGGCCATCCCCGGCGCGACGGTGCCGCGACCGGGCAGGTGCATCGCCGAGGCGGCCTGCGAGGTCAGCTTGCGCACCATCTCCTCGAGCGGAACGACGCCGAGGTCGCGCACGTAGCGCCCGAGCAGGCGCGGGAAGGTGCCGAACGCGCGCGGGTGCGGCCGGCCGCCGAGCAGCCCGTCGGTGCAGCCGTTCACCCAGGGCAGCCGCATGAGGCGCGCCACCACCTCCTCGGTCTGCGAGAAGCTGATCATCGACACGCCCATGCGCTCGGCGAGCAGCAGGTCGAGCGCGAACCCGAGCGGGTCTTGCTGCGCCGCAGCAGCGGCCTGCGCCACCGTCTTGCCGATCAGCCCGGGCCGCTTCCCCGACGGCACGTCGCTGATCACGATCCCATCGGGGCCGGTCCAGGCCCAGAAGCTGTCCCAGTCGTTCGGCCCCTCGTGCTGCATCGCAGCACGCATCCGGGCGCGCTCCTCGGGGGAGGCGAGGCGGGCCAGCGTCGCCTCCACGCCGCCGGAGTGCGCCCAGGGCGGCAGGATCGCGCCGAACATCGTCGAGCCGGCGACGTAGGGGTACTGGTCGGCCGTCACCCGCAGCCCGGAGGCGCGCGCCGTCTCCACCTTCGCGATCATCTCCTCGACGAGCGGCCAGTTGCGGCGCCCGGCGATCTTGAAGTGCGAGAGGTGCAGGTGCACGCCCGAGCCGCGCGCCACCGCCAGCATCTCGTCCACCGCCTCCAGGATGCGATCGGACTCCGAGCGGATGTGCACCACGAAC
This sequence comes from Myxococcales bacterium, assembly GCA_021784515.1. Taxonomy (GTDB): domain Bacteria; phylum Myxococcota_A; class Polyangia; order Palsa-1104; family SHYY01; genus SHYY01. The sequence goes on from JAJXSP010000035.1 coordinate 13,418, forward strand.
ACGCCATCGCGGCGCGCCACCTCGCGGCACAGCGCGGTGAGCTCGTCGGTTGCTGCATAGCAGCATGGTGGGTAGATGAGGCCGGTGGACATGCCGAGCGCGCCCTCGGCCATCCCCTGGCCGACCAGCGCCACCATGCGCGCGAGCTCCTCCTCCGTCGGGGGGCGGTCCTCGTCGCCCATCACGAAGGTGCGCGCCGCGCCGTGCGGCACGAGGTAGGCGGTGTTGACCGCGGCGCCCGTCGCGTCGAGCAGGTCGAGGTAGTCGCCCACCGAGCGGAAGTCGCGCGGCAGGAACGGGTCGCCCAGCAGGCCGGCCAGCTTGCGGCGCGTCGGCTCGACGTCGGCGTCGCGCACCGGCACCACCGAGATCCCGTCCTGTCCGTAGACCTCGAGGGTCACGCCCTGCCGCGACTTCATCGGCAGGTCGGGCTCGACGAGGACGAGCAGGTCGGAGTGCGAGTGGGTGTCGATGAAGCCCGGGCAGACGGTCAGGCCGCCGCAGTCCACCACCTCGCCGGAGATGGTGAGGTCCGGGCCGACGGCGACGATCCGATCGCCCTCGGTGATCACGTCGGCGCGGCGCGCCGCGGCGCCGGTGCCGTCGAGGAGGAGGCCGCCGCGCAGGTGGAGGCGCCGGCCGCGGGTCTCGATCTTCATGGCGCGCGACGATAGCACCGGCCCGTCGGGAAGGGGGCTTTACGGGGGCCGTACCGTCGTGTAGCGTCCGCGCGCTTTTCAAAGGAGCAGACCCCCACGCGGTCACCTTCGACGGCTCGATCGTCCACTCGGCCGGCGACGGGAAGTGGGCGATCCAGCAGGCCGGCGACGGCCAGTCGCCGCTGCTCGACGTGTTCGGCCTCTCGGCGAAGGAGGTCTACGCGGTGGGCTCGCCCGACGTGGGCGACACCCTCGAGTCGGTGTGGGGCACGCCGGGCGCGCTCGTCATCGCCGGCTTCACCGCGCAGAACACCGGCGTCCTCCTCGGCGGTGACGGCCAGGGGCAATGGAGCGCGATCAACCAGAACATCACGCCGGCCGACGTGCTCGGGATGTCGGCCGCCGACGCCTCGCACCTCTTCGCGGTCGGGCAGGGCGGCCAGATCCTCTTCTCGTCAGGCGCCGGCACGTGGAGCGCCCAGGACAGCGGCACGCAGGAGGATCTGGAGGCGGTGTTCGCCGCGTCGCCGACGGCGGTGTGGGCGGTCGGCGGCACCAACGCCGCGACGATCGTGAAGTCGACCGGCAACGGGAAGTGGACGACCGAAACGCCGCCCGATCCGAACGCCTTCCTCTACGGAGTGTGGGGCTCCTCGGCGACCGACCTCTACGCCGTCGGCGCGGGCGGCGCCATCCTGCACTCGACGGGCAACGGCCAGTGGGCGGCACAGACGAGCGGCACGATGAACAGCCTCCACGCGGTGTGGGGCTCCTCGGCGAACGACGTGTGGGTGGTGGGGACGAACATGATCCTCCACTCGACCGGCAACGGGAAGTGGACGGCCGAGAAGATGGCGCCCATGGCCTCGCTGTGGGGAATCACCGGCCGCGCCGGCGACCTCTGGGCGGTCGGCTCCGCGACGGTGAACAACTCCAACGTCGGCGTCGTCTACCGCAGCCACGGCGACGGGTGCTGGGCGGCGGTGAAGATCCCGGCGAGCCCGCCCTTGTGGTCGATCTGGTCGAACGGCACCGACCTGCTCGTCGTCGGCTGCCACACCGACCAGAACGGATGCCCGCTCGCTCCCGGCGCGCTGCTCCACGGCGCGGGTGGCGACTTCACCGCCGAGCCGTACTTCGGCGGCCAGGCGATGAGCGCGCCCGGCCTGTTCGCCGTCGGTGGCGCCGCCAGGCCCTACGTCGCCGGCGCCGCCGCCGACATCTGGGCGCAGCAGTAGACCGCCCGCCTCCCGTTCCCTCGCCAACGAGTTGACATCGCCCCTCGGGGCCCCGACGATCGCCGCCCATGCGCCTCTCGTTCACCCTCAACGGAGAGCCCCGCACCGTCGAGATCCACGACAGTGCGACGCTCCTCGAAGTGATCCGCGACGGATGCGGCGTCACCTCGCCCAAGGATGGCTGCTCGCCCACCGGGCAGTGCGGCTGCTGCACCGTGCTCGTCGACGGCCAGGCCAAGGTCTCCTGCGCCATGCCGGCCGCCCACGCCGAAGGGCGCAGCGTCGTCACCCTCGAGGGCGTCCCGGCCGAGGAGCGCGCGGTGTGGGCGCGCGCCTTCTCGCAGAGCGGCGGGCTGCAGTGCGGCTTCTGCATCCCGGGCATCGTGGTGCGCGCTCGCTCGCTGCTGGCGAAGGAGAAGCGCCCCTCGCGCGAGGCGATCGCCCGCGGCCTCGGTGCGCACCTCTGCCGCTGCACCGGCTACGTGAAGATCCTCGACGCGATCGAGCTCGGCGCGCGCGTGCTCGACGGAGGCTCCTTCCCCGAGGCCGACACCTCCGGCAAGGTGGGCACGTCGCTGCCGCGCTACCAGGGCGAGGCGATGGCGCTCGGCGAGCGCGCCTACGTCGACGACATGCGCCTGCCGGGGATGCTCCACGGCGCGGTGCTGCTCTCGGCGCACCCGCGCGCGCGCGTCGAGGCGATCGACGCCGCGCCGGCCCTCGCCATCCCCGGCGTGCGCGCGGTGGCCACCGCCGCCGACGTGCCGGGCAAGCGCTTCCAGGGCTTGATCGAGAAGGACTGGCCGGGCTTCGTCGCGGTCGGCGAGGAGACGCGCTACGTGGGCGACGTGATCGCCGCCGTCGCCGCCGACACGCGGGAGATCGCGCGCCGCGCCGTCGAGGCGATCGTGGTCGGCTACACCGTGCTGCAACCGGTCACCTCGCCGGCCGAAGCGCTCGCCGCGGGCGCGCCGCGGATCCACCCCAGCGGCAACCTGCTCTCGCGCAGCGCCACCCGCCGCGGCGACGTCGATGCTGCAATGCAGCACGCGGCCCACGTCGTCGAGGGCACGTGGCGCACGCAGATGATCGAGCACGCCTTCCTCGAGCCCGAGAGCTGCGTCGCGCGGGTCGAAGACCACGGCACGCTGCACGTCTGGTCGCAGGGGCAGGGCGTCTACGACGACCAGGCGCAGATCGCCTCCTTCATGGGGCTCGATCCGTCGCGGGTGCGCGTCGAGCTGGTGCAAAGCGGCGGCGGCTTCGGCGGCAAGGAGGACCTCTCGATCCAGCACCACACCGCGCTGCTCGCCACGATGAGCGGGCGGCCGGTGAAGCTGACGCTGTCGCGCGAGCAGTCGATCCGGCTGCACCCGAAGCGCCACCCGATCGAGATGCGCTACCTCGTCGCCTGCGACCGCGAGGGCAAGCTGCTCGCGGTGCGCGCGCGGATGGTCGGCGACAAGGGCGCCTACGCCTCCGTCGGCGCCAAGGTGATCGAGCGCGCCGCGGGTCACGCCACCGGCGCCTACGACGTGCCCAACGTCGACATCGAGGGGCTCGCCGTCTACACCAACAACCCGCCCTGCGGCGCGATGCGCGGCTTCGGCGCCAACCAGTCGGCCTTCGCCATCGAGGGCGCGCTCGACATGCTGGCCGAGAAGGCTGGCATCGATGCGTGGGAGATCCGCTGGCGAAACGCGCTGCGCGATGGCTCGACCTTCTGCTCGGGGCAGAAGCTCCGCGCGGTCGGGCTGCCGGCGACGCTGCTGGCGGTGAAGCCGCGCTACGATGCTGCAAAGCAGCAAGGGCGCGCGGTGGGCCTCGCCTGCGGGATCAAGAACGTGGGGATCGGCAACGGCATGGCCGACATCGGCCGCTGCGAGCTGACCGTCGAGGACGACGGCACGATCACGCTCGCCAACGGCTACACCGAGATGGGCCAGGGGCTCTTCACGGTGCTGATCCAGATGGCGAGCGACGTGACGGGGATCGACCCGCGCCGCTTCCGCGCGGTGGTGGACACGCAGCGCCCCGTCTCCTCGGGGATGACCACCGCCTCGCGCGCCACGGTGTGCAGCGGGCGCGCGGCCGTTGCTGCGGCGCAGCAATTGAAGGCCGACCTCGACGCCGGCCGCTCCCTCGGTGATCTGCGGGGCCGCCGCTACCTCGGGCAGTTCATCTACGACAAGACGACCGAGCTGGGCGCCGACGTGCCGGATCCGATCACCCACCTCAGCTTCGGCTACGCCACCCAGCTCGCGATCCTCGACGAGAACGGGCGCCTCGACACGATGGTGGCGGCGCACGACGTGGGGCGGGTGGTGAACCCCAAGCTGCTCGAAGGGCAGATCGAGGGCTCGATCCACATGGGGCTCGGCTACGCGCTCTCCGAGGAGCTGGTGGTGAAGGGCGGCGTGCCGCAGAACCCGACGCTGCGCGGGGTGGGCGTGCTGCGCGCGGCGCAGATGCCGAAGATCGAGCTGCACTTCGTCGAGGAGCGCGAGCCCGAGGGACCGTTTGGCGCCAAGGGCGTGGGTGAGATCGGGCTGGTGCCGACGGCGCCCGCGGTCGCCGGGGCGCTCTATCGGTTCGACGGCGTGCGCCGCTTCCAGCTGCCGATGAAGGACTCGCCCGCGGCCCGGGCGATTGGCATCAAGGTGAAATAGCGCCCCTTCGGCGCTGGCCCTCTACGGCTGCGGCGCCGCCTCCACCACCTCCGCGCTGACCCCGCCCGCGAACGCCCGGAAGTTCTCCGCGAACATCGCCGCCAGCTTGCGCGCCTGGGCGTCGTAGTCCGCCGCGTCGCGCCAGGTGCGCCGCGGCGACAGCACCTCCCTCGGCACGCCCGGCACCTCGCGCGGGACGGCGAGGCCGAAGATCGGATCGGTCTCGGTCGCGGCCTCGTCGAGGGCGCCCGAGAGCGCGGCGCGCAGCACGGCGCGCGTGTAGGCGATCCGCATTCGCTCGCCGACGCCGTAGGGGCCGCCCGACCAGCCGGTGTTGATCAGCCACGCGCGCGCGCCCGTCTCGGCGAGGCGCCGCCCGAGGAGCGCGGCGTACTCGCCGGGGTGGAGCGGCATGAAGGGCGCCCCGAAGCAGGTGGAGAAGGTGGCGCGCGGCTCCTTCACGCCGACCTCGGTGCCGGCGACCTTGGCGGTGTAGCCCGAGAGGAAGTGGAACAGCGCCTGCGCGGTCGAGAGGCGCGCGATCGGCGGCAGCACGCCGAAGGCGTCGGCGGTCAGCAGCACCACGTTGTGCGGGGGGCCCGCCACGCCGCCCGCGACCGTGTCGGGGATGGCGTCGAGGAGGTACGAGGCGCGCGTGTTCTCGGTGAGGGCGTCGTCGTCGAGGTCGATCTGCCGCGTCACCGGATCGATCGTCACGTTCTCGAGGATCGTGCCGAAGCGGCGGGTGGTGGCGTAGATCTGCGGCTCCGCCTCGGGGCACAGGCGGATCACCTTGGCGTAGCAGCCGCCCTCGAAGTTGAACACGCCGCGGGGCGACCAGCCGTGCTCGTCGTCGCCGATCAGGCGCCGCTCCGGGTCGGCGGAGAGCGTGGTCTTGCCGGTGCCAGAGAGGCCGAAGTACAGCGCCACGTCGCCGCCCGCCCGTCCGACGTTCGCCGCGCAGTGCATCGGCAGCACGTCGCGCGCCGGCAGCAGGAAGTTGAGGATGGTGAAGATCGACTTCTTGATCTCGCCCGCGTAGGCGGTGCCACCGACGAGGACGCGGCGCCGCGAGAAGTCGATCGCCACGAACACCGGCGAGCGCGTGGCGTCGCGGTCGGGCGTGGCGCGGAAGCCGGGCGCGTGGAGGAGGTGGAACTCGGGGAGTTGAGGGCCAAGGCAGCCAAAGCGGCCTGCTCCAGGGCCCGACCGAGCGGCGGGATCTCCCTCGACCGGGAGGAACATCGTGCGGGCGAAGAGCGCGTGCCACGCCTGCTCGGTGATCACGCGGATCGGGATGCGCTCCGACGGGTCGGCGCCCGCCCAGGCGTCCTGCACGAAGACGTCGCGCCCGGCGAGGTGCCTCGCGACGCGACCCCACAGCGCGTCGAACACCTCGGGGTCCATCGGTTGGTGCGCGGCGTTCCAGGCGACGCGGCCGTCGGTGAGCGCGTCGCGGACGACGTACTTGTCGCTCGCGGCGCGGCCGGTGTAGGGGCCGGTCGAGACGACGAGCGAGCCGTCGCCGGTGAGCACCCCTTCGCGCCGGCGGACCGCCTCCTCGAACAGCGCGGCGCGCGGCATGTTGTACCGGCAGGAGGCAGGGTGGCGCAGGCCGATCCGGTCGAGCGCGTCGCGGATGCGATCGTCCTCGTAGCGCTGCATGGTCCGCTCTCCTCCTCCCGCGGCGTCTCCGCCACCGGCACCGCGGAGCAAGGCTCGGGCCCGGCTTCGTCGCAGCGGGCGGTGCGCTCGACGGGGCGGCGAGAGATCAGCGCGGGCGGAGCGCTTCGGCCCGGCGACGGATCTCGGCGCCGTGCGCGTCGTCGCGCGCCGTGATCTCGAGCGCCACGCCGCCCGCGCCGTCGTCGACCACGTGGGCCTCCGCGCCCTCGACGAGCAGCGGGCAGAGCTCGCCGCCGAGCGGGCGATCCACCCGCGCCTCGGCCTGCGCGCACCCGACCCGCGCCTGCCACGACTCGCCGGGCGGCGGCGCCTTCACGAAGAGGCGCGCCCCGCCGGCGAGCGGCCGGACGCGCACCACCTCTCCGACGGGACAGACGGAGCGCTCCGCGGGCGGCACGCGCGCGCAGGCGAGCTCGGCGTCGTGACGGATGCGCTCGGCCGCTGCCTCGTGCTTGCGCGCCGCCTCGACCTCCACGGCGGCGCGCGCACCCGCGTAGTCCACCATCGGTACGGAGGGGTCGGAGGCCGCCTCGGTGGCCGACGGCATGGGGCGCGTCGTCTCCTGGATGCGCACGGTGGCCTCGGCCTTGTTCGCCTCGGCGCGCCGCGAGGCGGCGATCCGCTCGTGCTCGACGGCGGTGAGCGGATCGGGGTAGCGGCAGCCGGCGGCGACGAGGGTCAGCGCGGCGAAGGCGAGGGGGCGCATCCGTCGCAACGATCCCCTACCCGGCGACGACGCGCAAGCGAGCGGGTGGAGTCACCGCCGGGGCGGCCGTCGGAGATCGTCCGCCGCGGCCTGCTCGCGGCGCTGGCGTCCGCGCGCGTCCTCGGTCTTGCGCCGCGCCGCCTCCGTCTCGGCGGCCTCGCGCCGGCGGG
>JAJXSP010000455.1 GCA_021784515.1 Myxococcales bacterium
TTTTGAGAGCGCCGCCTCCATGATCTGCGACCGCAGTGACGGATCGACCGCGTCGGCGAACGGCGCGGCCTCGAACTTCACGCTGTCGGTGCGCTCGCACAGCTCGGTGAATGCACGCCGCAGCTGCGGGTGGTGGATGCAACGTAACGCACCCATCGCCACCAGCCGCTGCACGAGGCGCGGGTGGTCGGCGACGAGCGCGATCAGCTCGAGATCGACCCGCGTGAGCTTCGGCGCCGGCGCCTCGCCCCCCGTGGCCGCCGTCTGCGCGACCGGCCTGGGCTCGGCCGACTTCCCGACGCGGATCACCTTGCCGACGGTGTCGAGCGGCAGGTTGAGCGTGTGGGCGAGCTGCTCGGCGTAGCGACGGCGCGCGGTCTCGTTCTTCACCTTCCGGATGAGCGGCGCCGCCTCCTCCTCGAGGAGCTTCACGCGCTCGATGGTGCTGTCGCCGGCGAGCTCGCGCGCGTGGTCGCAGAAGTAGTCGACCGCCTCCTTCGCCTTGTCGAGCTTCATCTGCACGCCGTCGCGACCGAAGGCGCGAACGAAGGTGTCGGGATCCTCTCCGTCGGGCAGCCCGGCGATGTAGACCAGCATCTCCTCGTCGAGGAACGTGCCGACGTCGCGCGCCGCGGCCGATCGCCCGGCGTTGTCTCCGTCGAGGAACAGGAACACGCGGCTCGGCGAGTAGCGGTGGAGCAGGTGCACCTGCTCGCGGGTCAGCGCGGTGCCCATCGGCGCCACCGTCTCGGAAAAGCCGTGCTGGTGCATCACCAGCACGTCGAAGTTTCCCTCGACGAGGATGGCGCGCCCGGCCTTCCGGATCGCGCTCTTCGCCGCGTGCAACCCGTACAGGTTGTCGCCCTTCTTATAGAGGATGGTCTCGGGCGAGTTGATGTACTTCGGCGTTCGATCGTACGCGGAACCCTGGGAGGGTTCCGCACCTCCCGCGCCGGTGTCGAGCGCGCGGCCGCCGAAGGCGATCACCTCGCCCTGCGGGTTGACGAGCGGAAAGATGACGCGGTCGCGGAACAGGTCGAAGTGCGTGGCCTTCGTCGGAGACGCGTTCGGCGCGAGCTTCACGCCATCGCGCGCGCGCACCAGCCCGGCGCGCTCGGCCAGCTCGGCGGGCACCTTCTTCCCCTCGAGGAAGCGCACCAGGCCGTCCCACCCCGGCGGCGCGTACCCGAGCAGGAAGGCCTCGGCGACCTCGGGGCCGATGCCGCGCTTGTCGACGTACTCGCGGCCGCGCTCGCCGCGCGGGCTCGCCAGCTCGCCGCGGAAGTACTCGCAGGCGAGCTGCACGATCCGCAGCATGCGGGCGCGATCCGTCTCGGAGCGCTTCTGCGCCTCGCGCGCCGCCGGCGACTGCGCCCGCTCTCCACTGCTCTCTGGCAGCTCGATGCCGAGGCGCTTGCCGAACTCGCGCACAACCTCCAGGAACGGCTTGCCGTCGTGCTCCATCACGAAGCGGAAGACGTCGCCGGACTTTCCGCAGCCGAAGCAGTGATAGATCTGCTTCGCCGAGTTCACGTTGAACGAGGGACTCTTCTCGGCGTGGAAGGGGCACAGCCCCTTGTGGTTCACGCCGGACCGCTTCAGGGACACGTACTCGCCGACGACCGCGACGATGTCCGTGCGGTCCCTGATCTCGGCGATCTTTTCCTCCGGGATCAGCGGCAACGAAACTTGTCCAAGCGAATCAAGGGGTTGGATCCTAGGAAGCGGCTCCCCCTTGTCAAGGAAAAAAGCTCGACGGGAGAGCGGGGGGCCGCAAGCACGGCGGTGAGTATGGCAGGCAAGCCCCGCGAGTCAAATCTCCGGGAATGATTCCGCGTGCCTGCGTGTTTCGAGGGTGGCACGGGCCCGGCGAAAACTTGCGCGCGCCCGGCAGCAGCCGGATGCTCGCGGCATGGCCGCCACCGACAGGCGGGCGACGCCGCGGCGGCGCGCCCGAGACCGGATCGCCACCGGCGTCCCCACGGCGCCGACTGCCGCCACGTCGGAGGCCGCCGACCTCCACGCGCTCCTCGAGGACGACCTCCGCCAGGCGGCGCTCGCGCTCGGCGCGGTCGAATCGTACCTGGTGCGGGCGACGTCGCTCCTCGAGCGGGGCGAGGCCGCGCGCGCCGAGCTTCGCGCCCTCGCCGGCGACGCGGAGGTGCTGGAGCGCCTCGACGACCTCGAGGAGAACCTCGGCGCCCTGCGACGGCGGATGGCCCAGGCGGCGCGCGGCTAGCCGCTTCCGCTACACTGGCGCCCGATGCGTTGCCGATCGCTCGCCCTCGCCCTGCTCGCCGCCTCGTGCGGCGGCCCTTCGACGACCAGCTCGCCCGACGCGCCTACCTGAAGGACGTGATGGACGGCGCGCCCGAGCACCGCATGGTGTTCGGCCTGACGCTCGATTTCCTCGGCTACATCGTGCCCCGCTACAACTTCCAGCTCGATCCCGACGCGCCCTACTTCGCCGAGGCGCCGGGCAACCACTACGAGGAGACGAACTCGATCGGCCCGCGCGCCGACCCGGAGATCGTCGGCACGCCGCGCCGGCTCATCCAGGCGCGGTGAGGTGCGCGGGCTTGATCCATTCGTACGGCGAAGCCATCTTGTACGAACGATGATCAAGAAGCTCACGAAGACCGGAAACAGCCTCGCGCTCGTGCTCGACAAGGCGCTCCTCGAAGAGGTCGGCATCGACGCCGAGACGCCGATCGAGGTCTCCACCGATGGGCGGGTGATCGTCCTGTCGCCGCGCCCCGAGAAGCGCCGCGCGGCCCGCATCCGATCGATCGTGGAGCGGCTCGATGGGCGCTTCGCGGGCGTCTTCCGGCGGCTCGCGGAGTGAAGGAGCCGCAGCCCACCTTCCTGGAGCTCGACGAGGTGCTGGCTCTCCACGCGAGCCGCATCGAGCGGTACGGCGGCGAGTTCGGCGTCCGCGACGCCGCGCTCCTCGAGTCGGCGCTCGCGATGCCGCGCGCCACGTTCGACGGCGAGCTGCTCCACCCGACCTTCTTCGAGATGGCCGCCGCCTACCTCTACCACCTCGTGAAGAACCACCCCTTCCTCGACGGCAACAAGCGCGCGGGGCTGATCGCGGCGCTCGTGTTCCTCGAGCTCAACGGGGTCACGATCGACGCAAGCGAGGATGCGCTGGTGGATCTGGTGATGGGCGTGGCGACGGGGGCCACGAGCAAGGCGGAGGTCGCCGAGACGCTCCGACGCTCCGCGCGCTGACGAGGCGCCTATACTGCGGGCCATGAAGGAAGCCCGCTTTCCGCCTCTCCTCCTCGCAGTCGCTCTCATCGGTTGCGGCAATGCAGCAACGCCGCCCGCCGCCACGCCGCCCGACATGGCGCCCGCCGCGCCGGCGCTGCCGCCGGACTGGATCCCGCTCACCATCACCCAGAGCTGTCCCGGCGATCCGAGCTGCCCCGACCAGGGCGACGGCCGCCTCTACGCCGCGACGGCGAAGCGCGAGATCACGCCGCTCGTCGAGCCGTTCGTCGACGAGAACGGCGACCGCCGCTGGGACCCGGGCGAGCCATTTTCCGACCTCAACGGCAACGGGAAGTTCGACCCGGTGTGGATGGCGGGGTGCGATTCGGGGCGCCAGGCGTTCGGCGTGCACGACCCGACGTGGGTGCGCTGCTACGCGCTCAAACAGAACGAGACCACGCTCGTCCACTGCGTCGTCGACGGCGTGGGCTGGTTCCGCGAGGAGAAGGAGCAGGTGCGCCGCGACCTCGACCCGAAGCTCGGCGTGGACCTCTTGATCATGTCGGCGACGCACGTCGAGGAGACCAAGGACACCACCGGCGGCTGGGGCCCCGACGACACCACCTCGGGCTACGACGAGGGCTACATGGCCTTCATCCGCGCGCAGGCCGTCGCGGCGGTGACCGAGGCGGTCGGCAAGCTCGCGCCGGCGAAGATGTCGATCGCCTCGATCGCGGTCGAGGACGCGGGCGGCGACGCCACCCACTACCAGTCCGACAGCCGCGACCCGCAGGTGATCGACAACGTGCTCCACATCATGCAGTTCGACGGCGCCGACGACGGCAAGCCGATCGTCACCGTCGTGAACTGGTCGTCGCACCCCACCTCGCTCGGCTGCGACGGGCGTTACGTCTCCTCGGACTATCCGCACTTCCTCCGCGAGACGGTCGCCGCTGGCACCGGATCGGACGTCGTCTACATCAACGGCTCCGTCGGCGGCCTCATCGGCACGGGCGGCGTGTCGACCCCGTCGGACGACGGCCGCATGGTGGACGAGAGCGAGCCGTTCGCCTTCTCCGAGGCGCTCGGGCAGAACGTCGGCCGCTTCGCGCTCAAGGCGTTCGCCGCGCGCACCCCCGTCGACGCGCCGAAGCTCGCCTTCCGCACCAGCGTCCTCGACGTGCACGTCGAGAACCTGCTGTTCCAGGCGCAGTCGTTCATCCCCATCTACCACAAGCCCTTCTTCGGCGTGGACAAGAGCCAGCCGCTGATCGGGGCCAACACGCCGCTGGCGCAGACGGAGATCGCCTACCTCACCCTCGGGCCGGCCGCGATCCTCACCTGCCCGGGCGAGCTCCTGCCCGAGCTGTTCATCGGCGGCTACGACGGCTCGCACAGCCACGGCTGGCCGCTGCTGAAGGACCCGAACGGACCGCACCCGAACCTCGCGCTCGCGCCCGGTCCACCCTACCTGATCGACCTGATGGGCGGCGCGCCGGAACACCGCATGA
>JAJXSP010000456.1 GCA_021784515.1 Myxococcales bacterium
CGGTCGACGCGCTCGCCGTCGATCAGGATCTCGCCCTCGTCGGCCTCGATGAGCCCGATGAGGTGCTTGATGGTGACCGACTTGCCGACGCCCGACGTGCCGATGACGAACATCACCTCGCCGGGGCGCACCGCGAGGTCGAGCCCCTTCAAGACCTGCTTGTCGCCGAAGGTCTTCTTCACCCCGCGCCACTCGATGGCGAGCCCGCGCTTCATGCTCCCCCCTGAAGCAGGAACAGCCCGACGCCCGAGAGCACGAGGTCGAGGACGATCACCGTGAACGACGACGCGATCACCGCGCGCGTCGTCGCCCAGCCCACGCCCTCCGAGCCGCCGCGCGCGCCGAGGCCGGCGAAGCCCGACACGATCGGGATGGCAGCGCCGTAGGCGATCACCTTCAACCCCCCGGTGGCGAGGTCGCCGAGCGAGACGCGCCCGAGGTCGAGGAAGATGCGCGGGTTGACGTGGAAGGTGAGGTACGCGGTGAGCGTGCCCATGGTGATCGCCACCGCCACGCCGAACACCGTCAGCACGCCGGTCATCACCAGCGACGCGAGGAAGCGCGGCACGATCAGGTACTCGACGGGCTCGACGCCGCACATGCGCAGCGCGTCCACCTGCTCGGTCACCACCATCGATCCGACCTCGGCGGCGATGCCGGCGCCGACGCGCGTGGCCAGCATCATCGCGGTCAGCGTCGGGCCGAACTCGTGGACGAGGATCTTGAGGAACTCCGCGCCCACCTGGGAGAGGTCGCCGGTGACGCGGTTGATCTGGAGGCAGGTCTGGAAGACGAGCACCATGCCGATGAAGCCGAGGGTGACCGCGATGAAGACGACCGAGCGGTTGCCCACCTGCTCCATCTGCCGGAGCACCTCGCCCGGCGGGCGGCGGCCGCGCAGCGAGCCCACCGCGGTGCGCACCACGATGCGCCGGAACAGCTTCGCCCCGTCGCGGAACGCCTCGACCCTGCTCAACGCAGCACCAGCGTGAGCAGGTAGTCGCTGATCAGGATCGCCAGCGCCGCGGCGACCACCGCGTCGTTCACCGCGCGCCCGACGCCGACGGCGCCGCCCTTCACGGCCGTGCCGAAGTGGCAGCTCGTGAGCGAGATCGCCAGGCCGAAGACGCTCGCCTTGATCACGCCGACGAGGAAGTCCCACGGCCGGAGGTTGTCGCGCAGCGAGTAGTAGAACGACGAGAACTCCACGCCGAGGAGCAGCTTGCCGAACAGCATCCCGCCGCCGACGGCGACGAGGTCGCCGACGATGAGCAGGCAGAACATCGAGATCACCATCGCCAGGACGCGCGGGACGATCAGGTAGCGCACCGGCTCGATGGCGAGGGCGCGCAGGCCGTCGATCTGCTCGGTGACGGTCATCGTGCCGAGCTCGGCGGCATTGTTCGAGCCGACGCGGCCCGAGAACATGAGGCCGATGAGGATCGGCCCGACCTCGCGGAACACGGCGTAGCCCGAGCCCCAGCCCAAGAGCCCCTGGGCGCCGAAGCGCTTCACGAAGATCCCCGACTGGATCACCATGATGCCGCCGGTGAAGAACGCGGTCAGCGCGACGATCGGCAGCGACGAGACGCCCATCTTGTCGAGGTTGCGGAGCAGCTCGCGCCCCGACAACGGCGGAACCCTGGGAGGGTTCCGCACCTCCCGCGAAGGTGCGACCAGGCGGAGCCCGGCCGCACCGACGCGAAGGAGCCGCGGCGGCACCAGCGCGCCGATCACCTTCAGCGCGAGCAGCGCGATCCCGCCCGCCTCCTCGACCAGAGCGAGCGCGCGCTCGCCCAGCTTGCGCAGCGCCTCCGTCATCAGAGCGGCCCCTCGATGTCGCCGCGCACGAACTGCCGCACCACCGGGTCGTCGGCGTCGCGGGCCTTTTTCGCCGGGCCGTCGTAGCGCAGCTTGCCCTGGTAGATCATCCCGACGCGCGGCACGAAGCGCAGCAGCGCGTCGAGGTCGGAGGAGACCACCACCACCGTCGCGCCGGTCGCGTCGCGCTCGCGGGCGAGGAGGTCGTAGACCTTCTGCGTCGTCACCGGGTCGAGGCCGGCGGTCGGCTCGTCGTAGATCACGATGTCGGGGCGCGCGATCACTGCCCGCGCGATCCCCACGCGCTTGCGCATGCCGCCCGACAGCTCGCTCGGGAACTTGTCCTCGGTGCCGGCAAGACCGACCGCGCGCAGTCGCGCCGAGACGCGCGCGCGGATCTCCTTGGGCTCGACACCGCCCCGGCGCACGAGCGGGAAGGCGACGTTGTCGCCGACGGTCATGAAGTCGAACAGCGCGTTGTTCTGGAACAGCATCCCGAAGCGCGCGCGCACCAGCATCAGGCGCTCTTCCGTCGCCGCGGCGATGTCCTCACCGTCGACGACCACCGCGCCGGCGTCGGGCGGCAAGAGGCCGCACAGCGTCTTCAGCATCACGCTCTTGCCGGAGGCGGCCGGCCCGACCAGCCCCCACGTCTCGCCCCGGTCGACGCGCAGGTCGATCCCGGCGAGGACCGTCTCGCCCGAAAACGATCGCGTCACTCCCCGAAGCTCGAGGCCTCGCCCCGGCTCGGCACTTCCTCCGCCTTTGTTCGCTTCGCTCACCGCTTCGCGGGCTCCGATCGCACGGCGCGCAGTCTAGCAGCGAACGTCTGGAACGTGGCGCGCGCGGCTCTCCTTCGTCGCGATCGTACGCGTTCGTTGTGCTCGTGCCCGCGGGCATCCTCGAGAAGGCGCACGCGCTCGACAGGCGCGCACGCGCACCGCCGACGAAGCGTTCCGAACCGCCGCGGTGCCGGGGTTCTCGCAGCGAAGGCCATGGCTCCCGCGCCGAAGATTAGCGCTCCCGCACCGAAGATTAGCGCCCCCGCACCGGAGATTGGCGCGCCCCCACACGAAGATTAGCCTCCCGCACCGAAGATTAGCGCTCCCGCACTGAGGATTAGCGCTCCCGCACCGAGGATTAGCGCTCCCGCACCGAAGATTAGCGCTCCCGCACCGAAGATTAGCGCTCCCGCACCGAAGATTAGCGCTCCCGCACCGAAGATTAGCGCCCCCACGTGCCGCCTCGCTCCGAAAGACGAGGGACGCGTCTTTTGTTTCTTCGCCCCGGCCTCCCCGGCCCGCAATTGGTCCGACTGCCCGCGAAGAAACGAAAGACCGTCCCCCCAGCGTGTGGAAGACGCCCGCGACGTCCGCCCCGGCCTCCCCGGCCCGCAATTGGTCCGATTGCTCGCGAAGACGTCCGTCACCGCGACGGCGTAGGGCACGAAAGGTCGCGCTGCTCCTTCTGCGCCGCGCGGGCCCGGTTGCCGTCGGGGAATCGCTGGAGCAGCGTGTCGAACGCGCCACACGCGGCGGCGCGGTCCTCGTCGGTGGGCGGCGTGTGCGCGCCGAGCCAGGTGTGGGCGATCTCGAGCAGAGCGTCGTCGCGCAGGTTCGAGTCGGGGTAGTCGTCGACCAGCTTCTGGAATGCCTTCAGCGCCGCGGGTCGATCGTGGAGGTCGTCGCGCAGGATCTGCCCCGCCATCAACTGCGAATCGTCGAGGAGGATCTCGTTGTAGCTGCCGACGATGAGCGCCTTGCGCTTGGTGTCGAGGATGCGCTGGAGCCGCCCGAGGGCGCCGCGGGCGTCGCCGCGAGCGCGCACGATCTCCGCGGCGCGGAAGTTGGCGTCGTCGGCGAGGCCGGAGTGCGGGTAGCGGAGCGCGAGGTCGTCGTAGCGCGCCACCGCGCCGGCGGGATCGTCGAGCTTGCGCGCGAGGCCGGCCGCGGCGAACACCAGGTGGTCGGCGATCTCCTCCTTCGGGAAGCGCTTCGCCAGCGCGTCGAGGCGCTCCATGGTGCCCTTCGGATCGCGCTCACCGTCGACGCGCAGCGCGAGGGCGAGCGCGTCCTTGGTGGGCACCTCGTCGGGGTACGTCTCGACGCAGCGCCAGGCGAGCGCCGCGGCGGCGGCCGGATCATCGAGCTTCTCGAGGGTGATCTCGGCGGCCCGGGCGAAGCCGAGCGCGGCGCGGTCGGCGCGGCCGCTCCGCGACGGGAGCGCCTCCCACGCCGCCACCGCCTCGCGGTCGCGCCCCATCTCCTCGAGCAGCTGCGCCTCGCGGGTGGCGGCCAGCCCGCAGTCGTCGCGCGGGCGCGCGTCGGGGCGCGGGCAGCTGGCGCGGATGGCGGTCCACGCGGCGAGCGCCTCGGCGTCGTTGCGGTGTCCGGCCTCGAGCTGCTGCGCGCGCTCGAGGTCCGTCGGCAGGGGCGCCCCCGAGCAGCCGGCCAGCAGCGCGAGCACGGATGGGGCAGCGAGCGCAGCGAGCGGGGGACCCATCCGCGAGCAGCGCTCTCCGAGGGCGATGAGCAAGGGGCGCCGGGTCACGCCGCACGCAGGATCGCCACCAGCACCTCGGCGGCGCGTTCGCAGGCGGCGCCATCGACGTCGAGGTGGGTGACGGCACGGACCCGGTCCGCGCCCATCGTGCCGACGAGCACGCCGTGCTCGCGGGCGCGCGCGACGAGCGCGTCGGCGCCGATCGGGCTCGACGGCAGGACGTCGATCATCACGATGTTCGTCTCGGGCACCTCGACGGCGACGTGGGGCGCCTCGGCGGTCAGCTCCGCGAGGAGACGTGCGTTGGCGTGGTCCTCGGCGAGCCGCGCCACATGGTGCTCGAGGGCGTGGAGCCCCGCGGCGGCGAGCACGCCGGCCTGCCGCATCCCGCCCCCGAGCATCT
>JAJXSP010000457.1 GCA_021784515.1 Myxococcales bacterium
GCCCCGGCGAGGTGATGTTCGTCATCGGCACGTCGGGCGTCGGCAAGTCGGTCACCATCAAGCACCTCATCGGGCTCATCGAGGCCGACGAGGGCGAGATCCTGATCGACGGCGAGCGCGTCGACCTGCTCGACGAGGCGGCGCTCTACCCGATCCGCAAGCGCTGCGCGATGGTGTTCCAGTTCGCCACGCTCTTCGACTCGATGACGCTGCTCGAGAACGTGGCGCTGCCGTTGCGCTACCACAAGAAGCTCTCGACGACCGAGGCCGAGGCCGAGGCGCAAAAGCGGCTCGAGGAGGTGCAGCTCGGGCCGTGGGCGCGCCGGCTGCCCGCCGAGCTGGGCGACGGCATGCGCAAGCGCGCCGCCATCGCCCGCGCCCTCACGCTCGACCCGCAGGCGGTGCTGTTCGACGAGCCGACGACGGGGCTCGATCCGGTCAGCGCGCGCCGCGTGGACAAGCTCATCCGGACGCTCGCCGACCACCACGGCGTGACGGCGATCGTCGTGTCGCACGACCTCACGTCGATCTTCTCCATCGCCGACCGCGTGGCGATGGTCTACCGCGGCGCCATCCACACCGTCGGCACGCCCGCCGAGCTGCGCGCCTCCCCCGACCCGATCGTGCAGCAGTTCATCAACGGCCGCTCGGACGGGCCGATGGAGACTCCGGGGTTCTAGATGAGGCGGACGACGGCCACCGCAGGGCCGACGGAGACGCCAAGGTTCTGATCGCCGCGGGTTCGATTTCGAGACGCCCGCCCCCTTGACGACACACAATCGACCCTCCCCCCGCTGATTTCGCGCAAGGAGGGCAGGCGACACCAGTAGAATCGCCCCGAACCGCGCCGCTGGGGCGCGGGCGAAACCCCACAACGGAGGCAGCGCGATGGAGACGACGGGAATGGAGATGCACGGCGGCGGCGGCGGTGGCGGTGGCGCCGGCCTCGTGATTTTCGGGATCGTCTACCTGGCGATCATCGGACTCATGATCGCCTCGATGTGGAAGGTCTACGCAAAGGCCGGTCAGCCGGGCTGGGCCGCCATCGTCCCCGTCTACAACATCATCGTGCTGCTCAAGATCGCCGGCCGCCCTACCTGGTGGCTCGCGCTCCTCTTCGTGCCCTTCGCTGGCCTCGCGTTCATCGTGATCCCGTTCGACCTCGCGAAGAAGTTCGGCAAGAGCGGCGGCTTCGGCGCCGGGCTGTTGCTGCTCGCCCCGATCTTCTACCCGATCCTTGCCTTCGGCAGCGCGCAGTACGTCGGCGCCGGTGCGGCCCTGCCCGCCCGCGCCGCCGCCTAGGTCTCGAACGTCTCGAACGTCACCACACGCTGGGGGACGGTTTTGACTTCCGCCGCGGGGGGGCCCGAGGCTGGCGAGCGAAAGTCAAAGCCGTCCCTCGTCTGAATCAAGTTGTTCCCAATCGGGCGTTGAGCAGGCCACGGCGCTCCAGCTCGTCGAGCAGCAGGTGGAAGTAGACGAAGCCGCGCAGCGGGCGGAACGGCTCCAGCAGCGCGAGCGTGCGCGCGCGGCCGGGGCGCTCGTCGAGCGCGAAGAGCCGCCCGAGCTTGGCCTGCCCGCCCACGTCGTCGGCGGGAAAGACGTCGAGCCGTCCGAGGCCGCGGAGCAGGACGTACTCGGCGGTCCAGTGCCCGATCCCGGGCAGCTCCTCGAGGCGGGCGATGGCGTCGCCGTCCGGGAGCGCGGAGAGCCCGTCGAGGTCGAGCGAGCCATCGCGCACCGCCGCGGCGAGCGAGAGGATGTACTCCGCCTTGCGGCCGGAGAAACCGATCGCGCGAAGGTCGTCGGCGCGCGCGAGAGAGAGGTCGCCCGGCGACGGGAAGCCGTGTTCGCCGCCGCGCTCGGGACCGAAGCGCGCGATGAGCCGGTCGAGCAGCAGGATGCCGACGACGAGCGAGATCTGTTGGCAGGCGATCCCGTTCACCAGCGCCTCGAACGGCGACGGCAGGCGCGGCGGCCGGACCCCTGCGAAGCGGCGCGCGAGCTCGGCCATGCGCGGATCGGGCGCCGCGACCAGCGCGAAGTCGGCCACGTCCACGTCGAGCCCGAGCACCGTGCGGACGACGACGGCCGCGGCGTCCGGCGCGAGCGGGCCGCCGCCGTCGATCGACACCTCGAGCCGCCCTCCCCGCTCGGTGACGGCCAGCGCGGTCGGCGCACCGTCGAGCGCCAGCACCCGGCGCCACGTCGCGCCGTCCCAGCGATCGACGGTGTTGCCCGGCACGCGACGCAGCGCCCACGCCGTGAGGTCGAGCCGAAACGGCGCCGGCGCCCGCAGCGAGACGTTCTTCAGTGCAGCACCGTCTCGGCGGCGGTGC
The DNA here is from genome assembly GCA_021784515.1 of Myxococcales bacterium. Lineage (GTDB taxonomy): Bacteria > Myxococcota_A > Polyangia > Palsa-1104 > SHYY01 > SHYY01. The sequence continues at coordinate 2,340 of JAJXSP010000457.1, forward strand.
GCCGGCCCTCCGCCACGCGATCGATCACCCAGTCCGCCGCGGTCCGCATCGGCGACGGCAGCCGCCGCGCGCGCAGCTTGCGCTGGAGCGCCCACAACGCGATGCCCGCCTCGACCCACGACGGCGCGCGGAGCGCCTCGTAGGCCAGCTCGGCCCCGAAGGCGTACGGAAGGTGCGCCGAGAAGGCGTAGGCGTGCGTCTTCACCGGGTAGGCCGTGGGCGGCGCCGAGAGGCGGAACGCCGTGAGGATCAGGTTGTCACCGACCATCCACACGAGCGTCGCGAAGCCGAGCGCGCCGGGCAGGCCGCGCAGCGACGGCAACGACTCGCGCGCGAGCCCGTACAGGCCGCCCCACGCCGCGCCGAATCCGAAGTGCACGATCTCGCCGCCGCGCCGCTTCGCCTCGTCGCCGAGCGGACCGCGCTGCGCGAACCCCTCGACGAACCGGCGCGCCACCGTCTCGGTCGCCATTTCGCCCGCCTGCTTCGACTCCGGGGGAGTGAAGGCGGACTTCGGCGTCTCCGGTGCGATGCGCCGGGTCGCCTTGAAAAAGAGTGTCTGGATGCCGGCGCCGATCGCGCCGGCGAGGAGGCCGCGGCCGAGGGCGCCGAGCGGCGTGATCGAACGTCTCGTGAAGCGTTTCATGCGTCGGAGCGGAGCAGTCTCCGTGCCGGCGCGAGAGGCGATCAGTCCGCGCCGCCGAACAACCTTCGATCGAGCGAGAGCCGTCCCGCTCCCGACAGGACCAGCGACAGGCACGCCGCGAACAGCAGCGACAGCGTCGCGAGATCGATCCCCTGCCACCCGTGGAGACGGGTCTTCACCAGCAGGAGCGTGACGCACGCGCCGACGGCGAGCGCGGCGAGGCGCCCGAGGAACCCGATCCCGAGCAGCGCGCCACCGACGAGGAGCGTCCAGGCCGCCGCGGCGGCCATCCACTTGGGCAGCGCCCACCCCGCTACCGCGGCGTGGAGCGCGGCCATGTCGCGGAACACCAGCTTGCCGCCGTAGGCGCAGCACAGCGCCGCCACCGCGAGGCGCAAGGCGAGAGGCGCGAAAGGGCCCAGCCGCTCGAGGAAGGCACGCATGGCAAAGAGGGTATTCGCGCCGACGGTGCCACGCCAATTTTTCGTTTGCCTGCGTGCTATGCTCCGCCGCCATGTCCGCTCGGGAGAGAGGCCTCCAGCTGCGCGTCGGGGCGCTGATCGCCGCCGCCCTGGCGCTGCTCACGACGTTCGTCTTCCTGCTCGGCAGCTTCTCTCTCGCGAAGGGCCAGCGGCTCGCCGTCGACTTCGATTTCTCGGGGAGCCTGCAGCCCGGCGCACCGGTGAAGATCTCCGGCATCAAGGTGGGCAAGGTCGAGGCGGTCGACTTCTGGGGCGGCAAGCTCGACCCGCAGGCGAACCGCCGCGTGCAGGTCCGCGCGACGGTGTGGATCGAGGATCGCGCGAAGGACGCGATCCGCAGCGACGCCGAGTTCTTTGTGAACACCGCCGGCGTCCTCGGCGAGCAGTACCTCGAGATCGCCCCCGGCGACTACCAGAAGCCGACGCTCGACTTCGCGCGCCCGGTGCGCGGCGTCGATCCCCCGCGCACCGACCTCATCGTCTCGCGCCTGTACGAGCTGCTCGACTCGATCACCTCGCTGCTGCGCGACGACAAGGACGTCATCCGCGACTTCCTCAAGTCGGGCGCGTCGATGGTGCGCACGCTCGACCAGCTGCTGAAGGAGAACCACGACGAGATCGCGCACCTCCTGGTCAACGTGGACAAGCTCAGCGCCGAGGGGGCCGACCTGGTGAAGTCGATCCGCGGCGGCGTGGGCGACGCGGCGCAGCTCCGCCGCACGCTCGAGAACATCGAAGCCATCTCGGGCGACGTGCGGCGCGAGATCGACCCGCTGATCGCGAAGACGCGAAAGACGCTCGACAGCATCGACACCGCCGCCTCCACGATCGGCCCCGAGGAGAAGAAGAAGATCGCGCGCGCGCTCGACGAGCTGGTCACGGTCGGCGACAAGGTGCAGGGCCTCACCACCGACGCGCAGGCGCTGGTGGGCGACATCAAGAAGGGCAAGGGCACCGCCGGCGCGCTGCTCGTGGACCAGCAAATCTACGACGACCTGAAGGAGCTGGTCCGCGACCTCAAGCGGAATCCGTGGAAGTTCTTCTGGAAGGAGTAGCCGCGTGAGCGTCGTGCGCGCCTCCACGTCGGTGCGGCGGCGCGCCGGGGTGGTGCTGCTATTCGCGCTGGTGGGCGCGGTGGCGACGGTGCTCGTCACCGCGGGGCGTTCGCTCGGACCCGGGGTGCACTTCGAGGTGGAGATGGCCTCGACGGGCGCGCTGCGCGGCGACTCGC
>JAJXSP010000458.1 GCA_021784515.1 Myxococcales bacterium
CAGCGGCTCACGCTTCCCTACTGCGAGGCGTTGATCAGGATTCGCGCGACCTGGGAGGTGCCCACCGCCGCGATGTCCGGAAGGCCGTCCCCGTTGAAGTCGCCGACGGTGATCGCCTCGACCGTCGCGGCGACGGGGCTGAGCATGGGGGCGGCGAACGTGCCATGGCCCAGCCCGCGGAGGATCGCCACGACGGGCTGTCCGGAGTCGCCCACCGCGGCGTCGAGAACTCCGTCGAGATCGAAGTCCGCGAGCGCCACCCAGCGCGCGCCGGCCCCCGCCGGGTAACGGACGGGCGGGCCGAACTGGCCGTGCCCCCGATTGAGGAGGACCTGGACGTCGTTGGTGCTGATGTTGGCCACGACGAGATCGGGCCTGCCGTCGCCGTCGAGGTCCCCCACCGCCACGGTGCGGGTCTGGGTCCCGGTCGCGAACATCACCGGAGCGGCGAAGGTGCCGGCGCCCTTGCCGAGGAAGATCGCCGTCCTGCGGTTGTTGTTGCTGACGGCCACGAGGTCGGGGATGGTGTCGCCATCGAGGTCGGCCACCGCGACATCGGCCGCGCCGAGGAACGGCAGCGTCGTCGGATTTCCGAAGGCGCCATTGCCGAGTCCGATCGCGACGCCGACGCTGCCATTGCCGTTGTTGGCGGCGACGAGATCGGGCTTGCCGTCGCCGTCGATGTCGGCGAGCGCCGTCGCGAACGGCGCCGAGGCGGCCGGGCCGGTGGCGAACAGCTTCCCGACGCCCAGCCAGCCGTTTCCCTGATTGAGCAGGATGGTGGCCCCGTTCGCGGAGTAATCGGCGACGGAGAGATCGGGGCGGCCGTCTCCGTTCACGTCGGCGATCGCGATGTGCCAGGCCGAGGGCGCGGGGTAGCTCACCGGTGCGGCGAAGGTGCCATTGCCATTGCCGAACATCACCTGCGCCTGCCCGGCCATGTTGGCCACCGCGAGATCGATCCTCCCGTCGCCATCGAGGTCGCCGGCGGTGATCCCCCAGGGCGCGTTGCCGAGCGCCGCCGTCTGCGTGAAGGGGGCGAAGGCCAGCGTGCGGCGGATGGCGCACACCTTGGCCAGGCACAGCCCGGAGCTGCAATCGGCGTTGGCGAAACACGCCTTTCCGACGGCGCACTGCGCACACGTTTTTCCGCCACAATCGACGTCGCTCTCGTCCTGATCCTTGATCCCGTCGGCGCACGAGGGCGCGGCGCAGATCCCCCTCAGGTTGCACACGTCGTTGACCGCACAGCTCGCGTTCGCGCAGCACGGCTGCCCGAGGAGACCGCACGCCGCCGGCGCCATGTCGGCGAGGTCGGCGACCACCATGTCGCGCGGAGGCGCCATGTCGTCGGCGACGCAGAAGCCCTGCTGGCAGCTGGTCGCGCAGACCACCCCGCAGGCGCCGCAGTTGTGGGGATCGGACTGCTCGTCGACGCAGCCCCCGTTGCACGAGACGAGGCCCACCGGACAGACACACTGGCCATTTGCGCACGCCATGTTCGGCCCGCAGGCGAGGCCGCAGCCGCCGCAGTTCATCGAATCGAAGGAGAGGTCGTAGCAAGCGGCGTTGCAGCAGGTGAGTCCCTGGGGACAGGCGCACGAACACGAGCCCGCGCTGCACACGTTGCCGGGCGGGCAGGCGTTGCCGCAGGCGCCGCAGTTGTTCTGGTCGAATTGCAGGTTCACGCAGACGCCGCTGCAGGCGGTCTGGCGATCTCCGCAGCCCAGATCCGGGGATTCGGATTGATCGCTCCCCGGGAGATCCACCGGCGAGGAATCAGGCGACGAGGAATCGGCCATCGAAGAATCGGGCTCGAGCGCCAGGTCGGGTAGCCCCGCCAGGTCGGGCAATCCCGCGAGGTCGACCGACGGCGCGCCGCCCGAGAGGACGACCGTGGCCGACTCGTTGCGGCTCGGCTCGACGTCGAGGTCGGTCGAGCCGGCGCCGAGGGCCGCGCCTTCCGCGTCGAGCGCGTGGACGACGATGTAGACGGTGCCCGAAACCGACTTGTCGAACACGAGCCCGAGCCTGACCGGCAGCTCGATCGAGCCGCCGGGGGCGTAGGTGGACTGCGCCATTCGCGCGCCGCTCGACGTGGCGATCTGGAGCGAGGCCACGGAGCCGATCGGGCCATTGCTCGTCATCTGGAGCGACACCACGCTCTGCCCGGCGCCGCACCCGGCCGCCAGCAGCGCGCCCCACAACACAACCTGCCGCATCGCTGCTCCCACTGCCGCTCGGCTCGAAGTCAGAAGTTGATCGGGATGCTCGCCGCGTCCATCGCCGGCACGCTGGCGTTGTTGGGCAGCGCGTACGCGACGCCGACGCCCGCGCCCGCGCCGACGACGACCACGCCCGCGATCGTCCACAGCCACCATTTCTTGTAGACCGGGGTCGACGCGGCCGGCGGCGCCTCGGCCGGCACCGGGGCGGCGACGATCGGATTCCCGTCGGCGGTGGGACTGGGCGCAGGCGGGGGCGCGCTCTCCTTGGCGGCGCGCTCGGGCGTGGCGGGCGCCGGCTTCGCGTCCTCGCGCGGCGCCAGCGTCCCCGTCGGAGCGACCGCGGCCTCCTGGCGCTGGAGGGCCGCCTCTTCTTTTTGGATCAACGACTCCACCTCGCGCCGGTTGGGCGCGTCGGGGGCCGCCGAGAGGTAGCGCTGGTAGGCGTAGACCGCCTGCTCGTGATTCCCCAGCATGCGGTGGCACTGCCCGACGTTGAACAGGAAGGCGGGATCGGGCTTGGCGACGTAGCCCTCCTCGAACGACTTGAGCGCCCGCTGGAGCCGACCGAGGTTGTAGTCCCTCATCCCCGCTTCGAAGAGCTGCCGCGCCCTCGCGCGCGAGGGATCGCCCGCACGCGCCGCACCGGGCGCCCCGGCGAGGCACGCCAGCCACGCGACGACGACCAGCGCCCGCATCACGCCCATCCGTTGAATCCTCCGTCCGCCAACAGCCCGCGGACTCTACCGCCCGGGCACCGTCGGGATCAATCGCCGTCGACGACGGTCGCGCCGCGGCCGCGGTGGTAGCATCGCGCGGTGCCGAAGCTCGCGCAGCCCTGGTCGCTCGTCCTGGCGCTCGGCGGCGCGCTGCTGATCGCGCTCTTGGCGATCGCCTTCCTGCTCGGCCGGGAGACGGTGCGCGCGCCGCAGCCGGAGACCGCCGCGCGCTCGACGACGACGACGGCGACGCCCGTCGCGCCGCTGCCACCCCCGTCCGTCGAGCTGCCGCGGGCCGCCCTGCCCGCGGCACCGGGAATGCCGCGACTCCCGTCGGCGCCGGCGGTGGACGGAGGCGCCTCGCCGCTGCGCGCCGGCGTCGCCGCCTACTTCGACGCGGTCGACCACCTCCAGCCGGGCGAGCTTCCCGCCGACGGCGAGGGCTTCGCCGGCGAGGTGCTGCGCGGGGCGCTCGCGGGCGACGCATCGCGCTTCAACGCCTTCCTTCGCCAGGCGGAGGAGAGCCGCACCGCGCTGCTGCGGATCGCGCCGCCGCCGCCCTGCCGCGAATACCACCGACAGGCTCTCGCGCTGATCGACGACGGGATCGCGGTGCTGAAGACGCTCAGCGGCGCGCTCGCCGGCGGCGACACGAGCGGCCTGGCCGGGGCGGCGATGCACGCGGGCGCCCTCCAGGGCCGGATGAAGGAGCTCCAAACCGAGGAGCAGGCGATCCGCGTTGCGTACGGCGTGCCGCAAGCGCCTCGCGCTCCTTGATCTTCCCGCGCCACATGATTAGGTTCGCCCCGTTTCCGCAGCGTCGTTTTCCCCGTCCACCGGGCCCCCCGCAGAGGAGCGAGCGAACATGGGCAAGATCATCGGGATCGATCTCGGCACCACCAACTCGGTGGTGGCGATCATGGAAGGCAAGGAGCCAAAGGTCATCACCAACGAGGAGGGCGGCCGGCTGACGCCGTCGGTCGTCGCCTTCGACGACAAGGGCGAAGTCCTCGTCGGGCAGATCGCACGTCGTCAGGCGATCACCAACCCCGAGAACACCGTCTACTCGATCAAGCGCTTCATGGGGCGCAAGTTCGAGGAGGTGCAGGAGGAGGCCAAGCGCGTCCCCTACAAGGTCGTGCGCGCCCCCAACGGCGACGCCCACGTCGAGATCCGCGGCAAGCGCTACTCGCCGCCGGAGATCTCCGCCCGCATCCTCGCCAAGCTGAAGACCGCCGCCGAGGCCTTCCTCGGCGAGAAGGTCACCGAGGCGGTGATCACCGTCCCGGCCTACTTCAACGACGCCCAGCGGCAGGCCACCAAGGACGCGGGCCGCATCGCCGGCCTCGACGTGAAGCGCATCGTCAACGAGCCCACGGCCGCCGCGCTCGCCTACGGCCTCGACAAGGGCAAGGACCACCTCATCGCCGTGTACGACTTCGGCGGCGGCACCTTCGACATCTCGGTGCTCGAGGTGGGCGAGAAGGTGGTCGAGGTCGTCTCGACCAACGGCGACACGCACCTCGGCGGCGACGACATCGACGACGTCGTGATGCGCTGGCTGACCGACGAGTTCAAGAAGGACCAGGGCATCGATGTCTCCAAGGACAAGATGGTCCTGCAGCGCCTCAAGGAGGCCGCCGAGAAGGCGAAGATCGAGCTGTCGTCGGTGATGGAGACGGAGATCAACCTGCCCTTCCTCACGGCCGACGCGTCGGGCCCGAAGCACCTCCAGATCAAGCTCTCG
>JAJXSP010000459.1 GCA_021784515.1 Myxococcales bacterium
GCGATGGTGCCGCCGAGCGCCGACGCCGCCGAGAGAACGCGCCCCGCCGACGCCACGACCCTCGTTGCGCGCGTCGCGCCGAGCCGCCCGCGGATTGCCGCGATCACCGCCTGGCCGCCGTCGAACGGCGCCGCGGGCAAAAGCTCGACCGCCCCGAGGACGAGCACCGCCTCGCCGAGCGTGAGAAGGACGGCCTGCGCGTCGACGGTGCGCGCCGCCGGCGCCGCGACGAGCAGCGCGAGCGCCGCCAGCAGCGTGGTCCCCGGTCCGGCCAGCGCGATCACCGCCCGCCGTCCCCCCGACAAGGGGCCGACCGGCGACGGCGATCCTCCCAGCAGCACGACCTGGAGCCCGGCGAGCCGCGCTCCGAGGAGGCGCGCCGCGGCGGCGTGGCCGAGCTCGTGGAGCGTGGCGCACCCGAGCAGCCCGGCGGCACCGATCGCGCCCCAGCTCCACGGGCCGAGCAGCGTCGGCTGCTGGGCCATCTCGGCGAGCAGCGACACCATCGACATCCGCCGCACCACGATCCACGCAAAGAGCGGCAGCGCCACGAAGACGCTGAAGTGGAGCGACAGCGCCACGTCGCCGACGCGCCCGATCCGCACACTGCCGCGGAGGCCCATGCCATCAAAGCTAGGCACGCCGCCCGTCGGGGAAAGCGCGGATCGGCGAAGCGGGAGATGGCTAACGGAGAACGCGTGGGCTCTTGAGCTGCACCCCGAGGGTCCGCGCGCACAGCGAACGGACGGTCTCCTGATCGACGGGCTGGAGGTGGTCGCACGCCTTCTGCGCGTTGACCTTGTCCCTGGTCCAGCACGACGCGGAGCCGAGGAGGCGCCACCCGGCCGACAGCTTCGGGTCCTCCGCCGTCGCCTGCAGCGCGAGGCGCTTCGCCTCGGCGTACTTCGTCGCCGCGTACGCGCCCTGCGCGGCGGCGATCTCCGATGCCGCGGGCGAGGCCCACACCTCGACGTCCTCGTCGGTGATGGTGACGCCGTTCTTGTCGCAGGCGAAACGGATGAACTGCACGTCGTCCTTCTTGAGGTGCGCGCTGGCCTGGAGCGCGCCCGAGCGCTCCTTCTGGAAGCAGCTGGCGCTGCCGGCCAGGCGCCACGCGTTCGTCGCGTGCGCGTCCCACGCCGCCGCGGCCTTCGCGTCGAGGTGCTCGGGGCGCGGCGCGGTGGCGGCCCGGATCGCGAGGTCGTGCGCCTCGCCGTAGCGCTTCGCCTCGTTCGCCGCGGCGGCACGCGCCAGCAGGTCCTCGTCGGCGCCCGCGCGCAGCGCGAACAGGCCGATCCCGACGGTGACGATCGCTCTCATGCGCGCATGGTACGTCGTCGCGCCAGCCCCGGGAGCGCTTTCTACCCGGAGCGCTTTCTACCCTCGTACGGCGTCCACCAGGAGCTTGAGCGCGAGGAGCGCCACGCCGGCGAGGAACACCGGCCGCACGATGCGCTGCCAGCGCGTCGCCGCCGCCGCGCCCAGCCACGCCCCCGCCGTCATCGCCGCCGCCATCGGCAGCGCGACGCGGTACTCGATCAGCCCGAGGCGGGCGAACTCGACCGAGGCGATCGCCGACGAGAGGAAGTTCACCGTCTTGGTGAGCCCCACCGCCTCGAGCAGGCTGACCCCGCACAGCGCGACGCAGGTGAAGGTGAGCAGGGTGGTGTAGCCGCCGGAGAAGAGGCCGCCGTAGACGCCGAGCACCGCGCCGAGGGCGATGCCCACGACGAAGCGCGCGCGCGACACCGTGCGTGCCGCCGCCTCGCCCAGCCGGGGGTGGGCGACGAAGAAGACGATCATCGCGGCCATCGACCCCGCCACCACGCCGCGCACCGAACGCTCCGGCAGCGACGAGACGAGGTGCGCGCCCCACCACGAGGTGGCGAGCGTCAGCACGCCGAGCGGCACGATCACGTCCCATCGCGCGCGCACCGGCGATCGCGCGAACCGCACGCCCCCCGAGAGCGCGAGGAAGGTGACCGCGAACATGTTCGTCGCGACGGCGCGCCGCGGCTCCATCCCGAGCGACAGCATCACCGGCACCACCAGCAGCGAGTTGCCGCCGGTGACCACGCCGATCAGGGCGGCGACGAACGCCACCCCCACCAGCACGGCGAGCGCCCACGGCTCCATGTCGCGGGCGTCGCCGGCTACCCGATCTCGGTGAGGTCGCGCGAGGGCTTGGAGAGGCCCGGCTTCACGACCCACTTGAAGCGCGCCGGCGCGTCGAGGCCGTCCCACACGAGGCGCACCGCCGCGGTCTTCGCCAGCCCCGGCACCGCCGTGTTGAGCAGCGCGCCGACGAGCGACGAGAGCTGCGGCTCGTGCCCGACGATCGCGATCGCGCGGAGGTCGGAGCGCGGCAGCACCGCCTCCTCGATCACCGACTGCGGGTGTCGCGACGGCGAAAGCTCGACCGCCACGTCGAGGGCGCCCTCGAACTTCAGCCCGACGGCGACCAGCTCCGCCGTCTCGATGGCGCGCACCAGCGGGCTGGTGATGATCGCGTCGAGCGATACCTCCGCCTCGCGCAGCGCCTTTCCCACCTCGAGCGCCTCGCGGCGGCCCCGGGCGGTGAGCGGGCGCAGCGCGTCCTCGATGGGCTCCGTCGTGTCGACGGCGCGGGCGTGACGGATCACGAACAAATCCATGCGTCGGGAAGGTAGATCGAAACGCCCCGGGGACGCGTCCTTTGTTTGATCGCACCTGTTTCCCGATCAGCAATTGCCCCACTTCGTGCAGTCGAGCGGCCGCACGCTGCCCGGGTGGCTCGGGACGATCCTGGCTCCGCCCTCGACGCCCGAGGGGTTCGGCTTCTCGAGCGAAGCGGCTGGTGTCCCGGGCAGCAGGTGGATCCGGGGGTCGTGGACGTCACGGCGCAGGCGCCGGCGGGCGGGAGCGTGATGGTGGGGTATCAGGCGCTGTACGAGAATCGACAGCCGTGGATGGGATTGGGCGACGTGGACATGAATTCCTGGTTGATTGTCTGGGAGTGAGCGGACCGCTGCCGGCCAATTCCAGCGACGGGGAACGGGAACCTGGCGCTCATTTTCGTGAGCGCGGGCGATTCGACGACGACGACGACGACGCGCTCACGCTCACGCTCACGCTCACGGGGAGGAGTTCATTTGAGCGGCATTGGGACGAGAATGGACGGGGCGGCCGGTCCTACCGCTTCGGCGCGATCGAGAGGAGGGCCACCCGGGTCTTGACCTCCTTCTTCATCGGATAGGCGCCGTTGACCTTTCCGGTCGACTCGTCGAAGCCGAAGCCGAGCGAGGTGGGGCCGGAGACCGCGGTCGACGCTTCGACCGACCAGCGCGTCACCACCGCCGCCTTCTCGTCGAGGGCGCCGTGGCCGTCGACCGCCTTGAGCACCGCCGCCATCGCCGCCTGGTCGAACTTCTTTCGCCCCGTGCGGTGGACGAAGCGTGACGAGGCGACGTGGCCCCGCTCGTCGATCACCACCTCGATCTCCGTGCGGATCCACCCGGCCGCCTCCGACGTGGCGTGCTGCCCGGCGAGCGACTGCGCGTAGGCCTGGTTCTCGGCGCCCGCCTCGACGGAGGGATCGACGCCGCGGGCGGTGGCTCCGCCCTGCGGCTTGGCGGCGATGATCTGCTTCAGCCACGTCTCGCCGCGGTTCTCGTCGGTGACCATCTCCGCGGTGGGGGCGAAGGCGAGATCGATCTGGCGCTCCGCCTCGCGCCAGCGCGGCGGCACGCGGCCCGACCGGGCGCGATCCTCGCCGCTCGACTGGTCGTAGAAATCGTGGATCTTCGCCGCCGCGTCCTCGCGGTCGGCGATCTTGTCGCGCACATTGGGGTCGCTGTCGCCGCGCGCGGCGCTGCGCGTGGTGCCGCCCCAGCTCGAGCGCGTCCCGGGTGAGAGCACCACGCCCGTCGCGGACGATCCGGGCAGCGCGCGTTCGAGGGCGCCCTGCGAGAACAGGTTGGGTTTCCCCGGTGGCGGGGGCCCCTCCTGCGGCGGAGCGCTCGGCGGCGCCGTTGGAGGCGCCTCGTTCGGCGTGCCCGCGGGGTACCCGCTCGGCGGCGGCGCGTTCTCGCGCTCCCGGTCGTGCGCGCGCATCGCGGGCGACCGATCGGGCGGCGGCGCGACCGACGGCGGCGCGCGCCGCTTCACCTCGACGGGCGGCGGCGTCCGCTCCGCATGGATCGCCACCTCGATCACCTCGGCGGCGTGCGACCCCGCGTGGGGCTGGAGGAGGTGCAGCGCGAGGAATCCGACGAGGTGCAGTCCGGTCGAGGCGATCGCAAAGCGCGAGGCGCGAAGCGAACGCACCCAGGTCGGACGCTCGGCCGGCGAGCCGGGTTGCTCGGGCTGCCGGGGAGGCCGGCTCGACGGAGTGGATGCCACGATGGTCTGCGAGAGTGTATTCGCCTGCGGACGGTTGACAACGGGGTGATACGGCGCTTGGCCCGATCCCTCCCGCGCGAACCCGGCGGCGAAGGGGCCGGCGAGTCCGCTGCGCACCCGCTCCGGCAACGCCCGCTGCCGCGGCGGCGGCGCGTGACTACCTTGACGCGTGGCCCGGCTCGACCGTGCCGACGGAGCGGCGATGGCGCCCGACCGGAAGAGCTACAGCGACGAGCAGGTGAGGGCGATCCTGTCGCGGGCGCTCGAGCGCCAGCAGCGCGACGGGATGTCCCACTAGGAGCTGGTC
>JAJXSP010000036.1 GCA_021784515.1 Myxococcales bacterium
TCAAAGACCAGCCGGCGACAAGGCAGGAGTTTCTCGACCTCGTCACCACCCCGCCGCTGGCGCTGCTTTAGTCTATTTCTAGCCGCCCGTGCGTTTGCCCTGAGGGGACCCCGTCGGGGTCCGGAGCAGCCGGGGCGTGGCAGCAACGATCCCGCCGATTACGGCGGGGCAACCATTCCAGCACGACGGAGCACACACCCAAAACGATCAAGAGGGCAAGCCCTCGACGGGGAGGCGCCATGCGACAGGCCCCGCACCACGCCTGCAATCCCCCCTATCGAAAATCACGCCGAGCCGGGCCTCTGCGCCTGATTCGCCAGATCAGCGTGAGGTATTGAGAAGGATGGTCACTCCGCCAGAGTCGGCCTCACCGCTGCGGGCCACCGCCACGTCGTTCATCCCATCGCCGTTCAGGTCCCCAAGCGCCACGCCCTGCGGACCATCTCCCGTCACGTAATTCACGGGGACGAACCCGCGGTCGCCCGCGTTGATGAGCAGGGTCAGGTAGTTGCCAAGGTAATTCGCCACCAGGACGTCCGGCCGGCCATCACCGTCGACGTCCCCCGCTGCCAGGGATTCCGGGCCCGCCCCGGTGGCGTAGCTGACCGCCGCCGCGAACGTCCCATTTCCCGTATTGAGCAGGATTCCCACGTCATTGTCCTGGTAATTCGACACCGCGAGGTCCAGCTTGCCATCGCCGTCGAAGTCCCCCATGACCACGGCGGAGGGCGCGGCGCCGGCGGCGTATCGGACGATGGGAGCGAAGACGCCGCTCCCGTTGTTGAGCAGCACGCTGACGCTGTTGCTCTCGGAGTTCGCGACAGCCAGGTCGGGCTTGCCATCGCCGTCGAGGTCTCCGGCCGCGACCGAGACCGGGAAGTTGCCGACCATGTAGGTCACCGGGGCGTCGAAGGTGCCGTTGCCATGATTGAGGAGAACGCTCACGCCGCCCTGGCCCTGGAGTCCCCCCGAGGCGACCGCGAGATCGGCCTTTCCGTCCCCGTTCAGGTCGGCGATCGCTACCGAGAATGGCTCGGCCCCGGCCGCGTAGCCCACGGGAGCGTCGAAGACACCGCCGCCGTGGTTGAGGAGAACGTAGACCTTATCCCCCGTCGCCGCGAGATCGGGCTTTCCGTCCCCGTCGAGGTCCCCGATTGCCGCCGAAGTCGGAACCCCGGCGATGTCGTAATTCGCGGCCCCGCCGAACGCCCCTTTTCCGCCATTGATCAGCACGGTCAGGCCCGTGCCGCGACCGTACATGTCACCCGAATCTGCGACCACGAGATCCGCCGTGCCATCACCGTCGATGTCTCCCATCGCCACCGAAAATGGCCCCGCCCCCGCGGGGTAGCTCGACGCTGAAGGGAACACACCCTTTCCATCGTTCAGGAGCACGCTGACGGTGCCGGGTGAGGCATAGAGTCCGATCGCGAGGTCGAGCCTGCCGTCGCCGTTCAAGTCTCCCGGCTCCAGAAAGACCGGCCCGTCGCCGCACAGGAATTTCGACGGGCCGGCGAACGTGCCATCACCACGATTGTGCAGCACGCTGATCTCGTCGCCGAGGCTGTCCGCGGTGACGATGTCGGCGATTCCGTCGCCGTCGAAGTCTCCGAGCGCCATTCCGGCCGGGCCGTTTCCGACCGCGTACTCGACGCCGGCGGCGAAACCGCCCTTGCCATCGTTGAGAAATATGGTGACCCCGTTTCCCTGCTGGTCCCCGACCGCGAGGTCCAGTCGACCGTCTTTGTTCAAATCCTCGACCGCAGCCGAGCGCGGCCCGCCGCCGGCGGGGTAGCTCACGGCGGCGGCGAACGTACCGTTTCCCCGGTTGATGAACAGGCTCACGTCGTTGCTATCGTAGTTGGCGACGACCACATCGGAATGCCCGTCCCCGTCAACGTCCGCGAGCGTGACCGGTCCCGGCGAATCCCCGGCCGCGTAGTCGGCGCCGCCGGCGAACGAGCCGTTTCCCTTGTTGAGGAGCACCGTGAAGCCCGACCCCGCGCCCTTGTTGTCCCCTTTGTTGGAGGTGACGACATCGAGGCTGCCATTCCCGTCGAGATCCTCGAGGATGACCGATTGCGGCTGCGGTCCTACGGCGTAGTCGACCGCCGCGCCGAACCCGCCTTTTCCCGCGTTGAGGAGGACACTGACGTCACCGTCGTCGCCGTTTGCCACCACCAGATCGGGCCTCCCGTCGCCGTCCACGTCGCCAACCGCCAGCGAGGAAGGCGCTCGCCCAACCGGGTACTGGACCGGCGCCTCGAATTCACCGGCGCCCCTGCTGATCAAGACGCTGGCCATGTACAAACCGCGATTTCCGTCGGCGTTCACCACCGCGATGTCGGGCCTTCCATCTCCGTCGAGATCCGCGACGACCATTGCGGTCGGAAAGTACCCGACGACGTAGGTGCCGACCGGCCTGAACGAGTCGCCGCATCCGTCGTTCAGGAAGACCTTCACGTCGTCGTCGAGATCCTCGAAGGCGACGAGATCCAGCCTGCCGTCGCCGTCCAGATCGCGGAGCAGGAATCCGGCGTAGTCCGCGCCCGCCGCATGGAAGGCCGCACCGAGAGGGAAAGCCTTTTCGGCCCCCCCATCGGATTCCCGGCCACAAGCCGACAAGGGAAGGTCGGAGCCAGCGAGGTCCGGCGAATCTCCGGCCGCCGAATCGGACGGCCCCCGGAGGTCGCCGCGCACGCGCATGTCCGTAGAAGGCCCGCCGACGTCGGTGAACGAAAGATCGAGGGGTGGGCCAATTGGTGCCGCACAGCGGCCAGTACCCGCGCAAAGGTGGTTCGCACAGTCGCTGTCCGCCTTGCATGCCTGGCCGGGCGCGCAGCCTCCACAGGAGCCCCCGCAATCGACGTCGCTCTCGTCGCCATTCCGATCACCATCACCGCAGTGCTGCGGCGAACAGCCGGAGGGAAGGACGGCGAACGCGAGCGGAATCACGAAGCGCAGGGTGCGGTTGGGCCACGCCATCGAGGGGTAGGTTGCTCCCATCACGCCGATGATTCAACCGAGCGCCGCACCTTCCATGCGCCGGCAGTGGCGTGGAGTAACCCACCCGGCGATCGCGCAAGCCGCGAAATCGCCCGTCGGTCAGGCACCCTCACCCTGACCCTCTCCCAAAGGGAGAGGGGAACGGACGCATCGCCTTGTCGCAAATCGCGCTCAGCCGCGAAACAGGACCCGGCGCACACCCGCAGCCGCGCACCGCAGTCGCCGCTACCGCCGGATTTTCTCGAGGTTCACCGTGGTCCAGAACAGCGCGGCAGCGGCACCGAACAGGAGAATGTTTCCGACGACGGGGATGATCATGGCGGCAGCCTCCGCTTACCTTTGCCTACATCATCCCACACACCGCCCGGGAAGGCAAGTCTTCACTGCTCCGCGATCGCTCCGTCTCCCGTTTTCCCGTCGGTGACCGACGGCTGGGCGGCCTGCGGCCTGCCGCACATGAGGACCCAGTAGAGACCGCCCGAGACCGCCAGCCCCACGAACCACGCGTAGTCGAACAGCGGCGCGAGCGGCTTTACGACCAGCCCGATCCAGGCCAGCGCACAGCCCGCCAGCGTGGCGACCACCGCGTTCCAGTTCCAGCCTCCCGAATACCGGTATTCCCCGACCGGCAGATAGAGGTCCGCCAGCTTGAGACGCCGGCCGCGCACGAACCAGTAATCCGCAATGAGCACGCCCGCGATCGACCCCAGCCCGCCCGAGTAGCCCAGCAGCCATTGGAAGATGTAGCCCGACGGGTCGGCAATCAGGCGCCACGGCTGCATCAGGATGCCGACAATCCCCGTGATGAGACCGCCCGTGCGGAAGGTGATGAAGCGCGGGAAGGCATTGGCGAAGTCGTTTGCCGGCGACACCACGTTCGCCGCGATGTTCACCGAGAGCGTGGCCACCACCACCGTGAACATCGAAATCCCGACCACCCAGGGCTGCGTGAACTTGCCGACCAGCTCCACCGGGTCCCAGATCGGGGCGCCATAGATGACCGCCGACGCCGACGTGATCAGCACGCCCATCGCCGCGAAGACCGTCATCGTCGTCGGCAGCGCCACCACCTGCCCGAATGCCTGCTCGCGCTGGCTGCGCCCGAATCGCGTGAAGTCGGGCATGTTCAGCGACAGAGTGGCCCAGAATCCAATCATCGCCGTCAGCGACGGGATGAAGACCTTGATGAACTGCGCCGTCGTCGTGAACTTGCCGTGTTGTTCCATGATCGGCCCGAGGCCGTGGACCCTCCAGATCGCCCAGCCCACCAGGGCCGCCGTCATCAGCAGCACGTAGGGCGCGGCCAGGTTCTCCACCATTCGGAGGAGGTCCATTCCCTTGTAGACGATCAGGATATTGAGCCCCCAGAAGATCAGGAATGCGACCTGCTGGCTGCCCGTGGTGCCCGCGAGGGTGAAGGCGCGGCCGAGCCGCACCCCGTCGAGCGGGCCGCCAAGCAGCGTCGGCCACGCCGGCCAGACCGTGCGCAGGAGCACGTGCAGCGCCTGCCCGCCAATCCACGCCTGGATCCCGAACCAGCCGCAGGCGACGATGGCGCGCATCAGCGCCGGCAGGTTGCTCCCGTAGGTGCCATAGGCCGCGCGCGCGAACACCGGGAATGGAATCCCGTATTTCGTCCCCGGGTGCGAATTGGCGAGGATCGGCAACAAAACGATCATGTTGCCGAGGAGGATGGTGATCAGCGCCTGCCCCCACGACATGCCCGCACCGATGAGACCCGAGGCGAGCATGTACGTGGGAATGCAATGCGCCATGGAGATCCACAGCGCGGCGTAGTTGTAAGTGGACCACTTGCGGTCCGCCACCCGGACCGGCGCCAGATCCGGGTTGTACAGCGGACTGCCCTCGAGCGGCCGCTCGTCGTCGAGCTCGACCCGCCCGTCGGCGTGCAGGACCTCTTTCATGGATTGGGGCCCGCGAATGGACAACTCGATCGCCCTCGCGGTCGATCCATCCCGACCGGCCTCGTTGCTCCTCGGTCAAATCCAGAGAGGATTCTCCCTCGTCGCGCCTCGCCGGATCGGGCGCCTCGACCGCGATCATCGACCGACTTGTCCATTCGCGGGCCCTTACAGCCCGAAGGTGGCGCGGCGGAGGAAGTGCCCCCTGCCCTTCTTGCCGAGGAACCGGTCATTCTCGACGATCAGCTCGCCGCGCGAGAAGACATGGGTCGGCGCGCCGCTCACCGTCCGCCCCTCGTAAGGCGAATAGTCGGCGCGCGAGTGCATGTTCTTCTGCGACAGGTCGTAGGTGCGATTCGGGTCCCAGATCACCAGATCGGCGTCCGCCCCGACGGAGACGTTGCCCTTTCGCGGATAGAGGCCGAAGAGCTTCGCCGGCGCGGTCGAGGTGATCTCGACGAAGCGGTTCATCGAAATCCGGCCCTCGCGCACCGCTTCCCAGAGGAGATAGAGGCGCGTCTCGATCGACGGCATGCCATTGGGGATCTTCGCGAAGTTGCCGCGCCCCATCTCCTTCTGTCCCTGCTGGCGGAACGGGCAATGATCCGTCGCGACCACTTCCAAATCGTGGTTTCGCAGGCCGCGCCACAGGTGCTCGTGGTGATATCCCGGGCGCAGCGGCGGCGAGCAGACGTACTTCGCGCCGTCGAACTCGCCGTCACCTTCCCCGGGGGGCTTGCCGCGCAGCGCGTCCTCGGTGAGGAAGAGGTATTGCGGGCAGGTCTCGGCGTGGATCGGCAGCCCGCGATCGCGCGCCTCGCGCACGCGCGCGAGCGCCCGCTCGCACGTCAGGTGGACGATGTAGGCCGGCACTCCGGCCAGCTCGGCGAGCGCGATGGTGCGCTCCGTCGCCGACGCCTCGGCCACCTCGGGCCGCGTCAGCGCGTGGTAGATCGGCGCCGTCTTCCCCTCGGCCAGCGCGCGCTCGATGATCGGGGCCATCGCGAGCCCAACCTCGGCGTGCATCGAAATGAGCGCGCCCAGCTCGCCGGCGCGCAGCATGGTGCGGAAGATCCCCTCGTCGTCGAGCATCAGCGAGCCCGGGTAGGCCATGAACAGCTTGAACGAGGTGACGCCCTCCTTGACGACCTTCGCCATCTCCTCGAGCCGCGCCGGCGACAGATCGGTGGCGGCGATGTGGAAGCCGTAGTCGATGGTCGCCTTGCCCTCCGCCTTGGCGTGCCAGGCGTCGAGCGCCTCGGTGAGCGTGCCGCCCTTCCTTTGAATCGCGAAGTCGACGACCGCCGTCGTCCCGCCGTGCGCCGCGGCCACGGTGCCCGACTCGAAGTCGTCAATCGAGGTCGTGCCGCCAAAGGGCATGTCGAGGTGGGTGTGGACGTCGATGCCGCCGGGAATGACGTACTTCCCGGTGGCATCGATCTCACGCTCGACCGCGACGCCGGCGCGGTCGCGGCCGGCGGGGTGGGTCAGTGCCACCACGCGCCCGCCTTCGATCCACACGTCGGCGGCGAAGGTGTCCGAGGCCGTAATGACGGTGCCATTCTTGATGAGAGTCCGCATCCCGCTACCTCCTCGTCAACGACGTTTTCGCATCACCGGAGAAACAGCGAGGCCATCGCCTTTCCAACGTCGGAAAGCCCGCCCCGCCACGCCTCGGCGAGCGTCGCGCCGCGCGCCCCGTGCCCACCGACGGCGCGGGCGAAATAGCCGGCCAGCGCGTACCAGCCCAGCATCAATGTCCCTTGCGCTCGACTGGCGTCGGGGACGACCGGCCAGCCGAGCAGGAAGTGCCCGGCGGCCATCCAGGCTGCGGCCAGCAGCGCGAAGGTGGTGACGCCGTAGAGCGCGGCGACGCCCGGGCCGCTCATCCCTGCGGCCCGGGGCCGCCATGGTCATCCGGCCACGAGGCCTCGAATGCGTCGGCGTCGGCGAACACCTCGCCCGAGGCGGGCAGGTAGAGGACGCCGCCGAGCCGGCGCTGGATCTCGGCGGCCATCTTCGCCATCTGGAACACCCGCCCGGCCGAGAGCGCGGCCGAGCTGCGGAGCGTGGCCCGGGCGGTCGGGACGAGACCGCGCACGGCGTCGGGCGGAGCGGCGATCTCCACGAGGACGAAGGGCAGCCCCTCCGCGGGCGGCTCGTCACCCTCGACGAGCCGCAACGTGCCGTCGTGCAGCTCGTGGAGGACGCCAAAGCGCTCCAGCGCCAGCGCGATTGCCGCCGGCGCGGGCGCCGTGTCGAACCAGATTTCGACCTCGCCGCTCACAGCTTCTACGGCAGATCCTTGACCATGTCGCCATACGAGTCGGGCCGGCGATCGCGGTAGAACTGCCAGGTGCGGCGCACCTCCTCGATCACGTCGAGGTCGAGGTCGGCGACGACCAGCTCGTCCTTGTCCTCGGAGGCCTCGGCGAGGAGACGTCCGCGCGGGTCGACGAAGTACGAGCTGCCGTAGAACTTGCCGATGTTCCACGGCGCCTCGGTGCCGACGCGGTTCGAGCAGCCCATGTAATACCCGTTGGCGACGGCGTGCGCCGGCTGCTCGAGCTTCCACAGGTATTGCGACAGGCCGGCAACGGTGGCCGACGGGTTGAATACGATCTCGGCGCCGTGCAGGCCGAGCAGGCGCGCGCCCTCGGGGAAGTGGCGGTCATAGCAGATGTAGACGCCGACGGTGGTGCCCGACGACAGCTTGAACACGGGATAGCCGAGGTTTCCCGGCTTGAAATAGAACTTTTCGTAGAAGCCGGGGTTGCAATCCGGGATATGGTTCTTCCGGTACTTGCCGAGATAGGTGCCATCGTGATCGAGCACGGCGGCGGTGTTGTAGTACACGCCGGCGATCACGCGCTCGTACACGGGCACGACCATCGCCATCCGGTACTTGCGGGCGATCGGCTGCATCATCTCGACGGTGGGGCCCGGGACGGGCTCGGCGGCGTCGTACCAGCGCTGGTTCTGCGACGGGCAGAAATAGGGGCCGTTGAAGATCTCCTGCAGGCAGAGGATCTGGACGCCCTTCTTGCCCGCCTCGTCGATCATCGCGAGGTGCTTGTCGAGCATCGCCTTCTGGATCTCGGCGACCGGGCGGCTCTCGTCGTTGATCGGGTTGCTCGCTTGGATCAGACCGCACTTGACGATTCGGCTCATGGACGTCCTCCAGCAGCTTCGTTGGGAACGGGGAAAAAGAGAGACGTGCCTAGTGGTGCGGGTCCTTCAAATACGGATACTTGTCCGGTGAGCTGGAATACTCCTTCCAGTTCACCGGCGGGCGGCCCGTCTCCACCTTCTTCATGGTGATGCAGTCGTAGACCGGGCAGACCAGCGAGCAGAGGTTGCAGCCGACGCAGTGGTCCTCGAGGATGCGGACGTCGGTTCGGCCCTCGGGACGGGGCTTCGCTTCGATGCTTTGATGCGCCCCATCATTGCAGGCGACGTAGCACAGGCCGCAGCCGATGCACTTCGCCTGGTCGACGTTGGCGATGATCTTGTAATTGAGGTTCAACTCCTCCCACTTCGTCACCGACGGGAGCGCGCGGCCGCAAAGGTCGGCGGGCGAGGCGAAGCCCTTGTCGTCGAGGTAGTTGGAGAGGCCGTCGATCATGTCGGCGACGATGCGGAAGCCGTGGTGCATCACGGCGGTGCAGACCTGGACGGTGGTGCTGCCGAGGAGCATGAACTCGACGACGTCGCGCCAGGTGGAGATGCCGCCAATTCCCGAGATGGGGATTCCGAGGTTCGCCTGCGCCACCGAAGCGACCATGTTGAGAGCGATCGGCTTGACGGCCGGGCCACAATAGCCGCCGTGCGACGAGCGGCCGGCGACCGACGGTCGCGGGGCGAAGCTGTCGAGGTCGATCCCGGTAATGGAATTGATCGTGTTGATCAGGGAGACGGCGTCGGCGCCGCCCTTCTTCGCGGCGCGCGCGGCGTAGGTGATGTCGGTGATGTTGGGGGTCAGCTTGACGATGACCGGGGTCTTCGCCGCCTCCTTCACCCACTCGGTGATCTGGCAGGTGTAGTCGGGCACCTGGCCGACGGCGGCGCCCATTCCGCGCTCGCTCATCCCGTGCGGACAGCCGAAGTTCAGCTCGAGCCCGTCGGCGCCCGCGTCCTCGGCGCGCCTCACGAACTCGTGCCACGTCTCGCGCTTGGACTCGACCATCAGCGAGGCGATCACGACGTGATTGGGATAGCGCTTCTTGACCTCGGTGATTTCCTTGAAGTTGATTTCCGGGGTGCGGTCGGTGATCAGCTCGATGTTGTTGAGCCCCATCATCCGCACGCCGCCGAGGTCGACGGACGAGTAGCGCGAGGAGACGTTGACGATCGGATCGCCGATGGTCTTCCACACCGCGCCGCCCCAACCCGCGTCGAAGGCGCGCATCACCTGGTCGCCCGTGTTGGTGGGCGGCGCCGAGGCGAGCCAGAAGGGATTCGGCGAGCGGATGCCGCAGAAGGTGACGCTGAGATCGGCCATTATGCCGCCTCCTTGGAGCCGAGCTTCCGCGCGATGGCGCGGGCGGCGGTGCGGCCGTCCGCGACGGCGTTCACCACCTCCTTGCCGCCGGAGACGCAGTCGCCGCCGGCGAAGTAGCGGGGATTGGTGGTCTGCATGTCGTCGTTCACCACGGGGCGCGACTTGCGAAGCTCGACGCCGGGCAGCGCGGCGAGCAGCGACTGGTTCGCCGTCTGGCCATTGGCCTTGAGGACGACGTCGCAGGCGATGGTGAACTCGCTGCCCGGGATGGGAGCGAGCGCGGCGGTGCGCCCTTCGCCCTCGGAGCGCATGCGGACCAGCGTGATCGATTGCACGGCCTTGTCGCCGTCGAGGCGCACCGGGGCCGCCTCGAAGACGAAGCGGCAGCCGGCCCCAAGCGCCAGCGCCTGCTCGTGGCGATAGGCGGGCATCGCCGCCTGGGCGCGGCGGTAGACGAGCCACACCTCGCTTGCCCCGAGGCGCGCCGACTGCGTCACCGCGTCGATGGCGGTGTTGCCGCCGCCGATGACGACGACGCGGCGGCCACGCACGCGGTCGGCGGCGCGGGCGCGGGAAACCTTCAGCTCGGCGATGAAGTCGAGCGCGTCGAGCGCGCCGTCGAGCGACTCGCCGGGGACGCCGAGCGGCTGGATCTTCCCGAGGCCCACGCCGACGAAGATCGCCGCGAAGTCGCGCTCGAGGTCGGCGAGCGGAACGTCGCGCCCGACGGTGACGCCGGAGCGGATCTCGACGCCCAGCTCGCGCACCCACTCGACCTCGCGCAGCGCGAAGGCGGGCGTGATCTTGTACTCGGCGACGCCGCGGGTGTTCAGCCCGCCCGGGCGCTCGGCCGCGTCGAAGATCACCGCGCCCACGCCGAGGCGCGAAAGCTCGGCGCCGCAGGCGAGGCCGGCCGGCCCCGCGCCGAGGATCGCCACGCGCGGAAGGTCGTCGCGACGCTGCGCCGGCGAGAGAAGGCGCTTGGGCCCCTCGCCGCGCGCCATCGCCCAGTCGGTGGCGTGGCGCTGCAGGCGGCCGATGGCGATCGGCTTATGGTGCAGATCGTTCAGCACGCAGGCGCCCTCGCACAGCACCTCCGTCGGGCAGACGCGCGCGCACGAGGCGCCGAGCACGTTGGCCGAGAGGATGGTGCGCGCCGAGCCGCGCGGGTTGCCGGTGGCGATCTTCTTGATGAAGGCCGGCACGTCGATGTGCGTCGGGCAGGCGCGCGTGCACGGCGCGTCGAAGCACATCAGGCAGCGGTTGGCCTCGGCGAGCGCCTCGTCCGCGCCGAGCGCCGGCTTCAACTCCTGGAACTGATCTACCGTCTCCACGTGTCGCATCCTCCGCGCGAGGTGGCTGGATACTACTCGATCTTGCTCGCGGGCGTAATGGCGGTGAACGCGAGCGCGGGGCGCGCCGGCGAGCCTGCAACGGGATCGAGGCGATGGAAGGGGCCTCACGCGAAGCGTGGCGTCGAGCGGTTTTCTTTGGAGGTAGACGACCAGAATCCGACCTCTGGAGCCACCAGCCGCTACGGTTCCCCACGTCGGGGCCGGCGATCAGACCGGCGCCCCTCGACGCGGCGCTCCTCGACGACTTGAACCGCCGATGCCTCCGCCCGCGCTTCGACTCGGGCCGAACCTCTCATTTGCACCTGGCGAGGAGGATGCTGACGGTTGCCGCCTCGGCATTTGCCGTCACGATGTCCAGCCTTCCATCGCCATCAAAATCGGCCAGCCCGACGGAGGATGGTCCGGCCCCCACCGGGAAACCGACCGGAGCGCCGAGCTTGCCTCCTCCCTCGTTCAGCAGAAAACTGACGTTGCCATCCAAGCCATTTGCGACAACGACGTCCGGAGCAGCATCTCCGTCGAGATCGCCTACCGCCACCGAGAGGCGACCCGGGTGGGTGAGGGTTTCATAATGGGCCGCCGATGAGAATCCGGGGGCGCCCTGATTGAGGAGAACGCTGACCGTCGCGTCGCCTCCGTTTGCCGTGACGAGGTCCGGTCGCCCGTCGGCGTCGAGATCGGCGACGGACAGCGAGTATGGTCGGGCGCCCACGCCGTATTCGCGCGGCGCGCCGAACACGCCACCTCCCTGGTTGAGCAGCACCACGACGCTGTTGGTGCTCGGATCGGGCAGGGCGACGTCAGGCTTGCCGTCACCGTCGAAATCGGCGACGCCGACCGAAGCCGGCTCGAAGCTCAGAACGCCGTTCACTGGCGGAAATCGAACGGGGTCGGAGAAGGACGTGCCGTCGCCCAGGTTCAGCAAGATGTTTGCGCCGGGTTGGAGAGCGACGATGTCGATCGTGCCATCTCGATCGAAGTCGCCGACGGCGACGGCTGTCGCGTCGAGCCCACTGCCGCACCCAAGGTAGATGCGGTTCCCAAAGCCACGGAATCCATCGTTGAGGAATACGATCAAGCCACAACTATCGGTGGCGACGAGATCCGGTTTGCCGTCACCATTGAAGTCGCCCGTGGCGATCCCGATACTTCCGTCACCTTGGGCGAGCACGTTCAGGTAGCGAACGCCACCCTTTCCGTCGCTTAGAAGTTCACAGACTTCCCGCTCGTACGAGCTGTTGGCCGTCGCAATGTCGGGCACACCATCTCCGTCGAAATCGGCGATGGCCATCGACAATGGCCCACAGGCGATCCAGTCCACGTGTGGGGTAAACGTGATCCCGTCGGGACAGCGCGCTCTGACACACGTTCCTGCTTCGCACTTCGCCCGATTCTTCGGACACACGTCGCCGCACGCACCGCAGTTCTTCGGGTCGATGTCGGTCACCACGTTGCATCCATGCTCGTAGACGCCGTCGCAGTTGGCAGTGCCTCGTGGGCACTGAAGCGATATCGGAGCAAGATCGGGAGCCTGGGGCGGTGGACCGTCGATTCGCGACGTCGTGGGCAGCGCCCTGCTGACATCACAACCGGCCGCCGCGAGTACGAGCATGAGCAGGCGACGCATGGCTTTCCCGGGTAAGCATCCCGAGGGCGCGTGCAAGCATCGCTGGCGAGGGGGTATGGGGACGGTATTGCCTCAGTTGCGCGAAGCGCGCTCACGAAGCTGAGGCAATACCGTCACCACCCCGCGCCTCACCCGATCTCGATCAGCACCTTCAATCCGGGCTCGCCGTCGACGGAGACGAGGTCGACGTGCGTCCGGCTGCCGTGGCGTTCGAAGCGCAGCGAGACGGTGGAGCGGCCCACCCGCATGCCGAACAGCTCGAGGACGCCGAGGAACGACGGGAGCTGCGGGTTGCGGATCATGACGCGGTGGTGCTCGGCGTCGGCGCGAATGCCGAGAGTGGATTGTAGGAGGAGGAACAGCGCGCCCGAGGCCCACGCCTGCGGCGAACATGACACGGGGTAGTGGACGAGCGAGTCGCCGTCGCCGCGCGCCATGCCGCAGAACAACTCGGGGAGGCGCAGGTCGCGGTAGTGGAGCGAGGCGGCGTACAGCCCCTCGAGGATCGTCGTCGCGGCGCGGACGTGGCCGGCCATGGCGAGGCCGTAGCCGCACAGCGCGTTGTCGTGCGGCCAGACGGTGCCGTTGTGGTAGCTGAGCGGGTTGTACACCGCCTGCCCGCGCGCGACGGTGCGCACGCCCCAGCCGCTGTTCATCGCCTCGTCGAGCAGCACCTCGGCGATGCGGTTCACGCGCTGCGGGAAGAGGCAGGCGCGGCAGAAGGCGAGGTGCCCGGGGTTGGAGCTGATCGTCTCGACGCGGCGCCCGCTGCCCTCGATGGCCAGGGCGTAGTAGCGCGTGGCGTCCACCCAGAACTCGCGCTCGATCCGACGACGCAGCCCGTGGGCGCGGTCGCGCAGGCGCGAGGCGGCGCGCAGATCGCCGGCGCGCCGACGGAGCCCGGCCATCGCCTCGAGCGCGGCGACGGTGTAGCCCTGCACCTCGATGAGCGCGATCGGCGGCGCGGCAATGGTGCCGTCGGGGAACGAGACGCCGTCGCGGCTGTCCTTCCATCCCTGGTTGGCCAGCCCGCGCGTGTGCGTGCGTTGGTAGCGCACCAGGCCGGCGCCCTCGGCCAGGCGGCGATCGATCCAGCCCAGGGCGCGCTCGGCGTGCGGCGTCAGCTCTTCGATCAGGCGCTGGTCGCCCGTCCAGCGCCACGTCTCGTCGAGCAGCACCAGCCACAGCGGCGTGGCGTCGATGGTGCCGTAGTAGGGCGAGTGCGGCACCTCGCCGGCGCGCGCCATCTCGCCGCGCCGCAGCTCGTGGAGGATCTTGCCCGGCTCCTCGTCGCGCCACGGGTCATCGCGCGTGCCCTGGTAGGCGGCCAGCGTGCGCAGCGTCTCGCGCGCGAGGTCGGGCGCGACGGCGAGGCACTCCAGCGACGTGATCAGCGCGTCGCGGCCGAACGGCGCCGCGAACCACGGGATCCCGGCGCCGATGATCGAGAGGTCGCCGACGTGCTGGCGGAGCGAGTCGATGTCCGACAGCGCGCGCGCGAGGACCGCCTCGAAGCGGTTGTTGTCGCAGCGCACCCGCGTGGTGCCGTCGAGGAATGCCGCGTGGGCGCCGTTCACGCCGGCGAGGCGCTGGTCGAAGGGGCGCCATGGCGGCGCGACGTCGTGCTCGCGGCAGGCGAGGATGATCAGCTCGAGGGTGGTCGACTCGCCGGGCTGGAGCACCAGCCGGAAGCGCGGTTGCCCACCGTCCATCGACGTCGGCTCGGGGATCAGCCGCGCCAGGGTGCGGTAGGTCGCGCCGTCGAGTCCGCGGTAGGCGAACTCCAGGCGATCGCGCTCCGCCTGCACCGGGAGCATCGTGCCGCGCCGGGCGCGGGGGGCGCCGCGCACCTCGAAGATGTCGGCGAAGTCGGCCTCGAGGAGCAGCCACAGCTCGACGGTGACGACGCGCCGCATGTGGTTGGTGACGGTGATGCGCTCGATGTACTCGCGCCCCTCGAGGAGCTGGCGGCGACGGAGGTGGAGCGAGTTCACCGGGTCGGCGAAGAAGCCGTCGTCGCGCGGGGCGCCGCCGCGCATCGCCTCCTCGATCGCGCGATCGGAGAGCGTGAGATCGATCTGCGCCGTCGCGGAGCCGAGCGACTCCGCCGACAGCACGGTGGGCGGGCCGCCGGCGATCCGCAGCTCGAGGCGCGACAGGTGGCGCGTGTCGTCGTGGTACAGGCCGAGGTCGCGCGCGCCGGCGGGGGCGATGTTGCCGTCGCGGCGCACCACGCAGAAGAGGTTGCCGCCCGAGAGGACGAGCGGCTCGGTCTCGCCGGAGACGGGCAGCTCCGCGCCGCCGGCGAGCCGCTCGGACGGCCGCGTGTCGGGCGGAGCGCCGGTCAGGGCCGGCAGCTCAGGCACGCTCTCCAAAGGGGCCATCGACAACCTCGAGCCGCGGGTCGACGCCGGCGGCCGTCGCGGCCCCGAGCGCCCTCTCCGATGCGTGGAGGTAGACCCGGAGGTAGTCGCGCGCCATCCGCGCGCGACCGAAGCGCTCGACGGCGCGCGCCCGGCAGCGCGCCCGGTCGAAGCCGTTGCGGGCGATGGCGACCAGCCGCTCGGCCATCTCGCGGGCGTCGGCGCACAGGAAGCCGGTCACGCCTTGGTCGACGATCTCCGGTACGGATCCACGCGGGAGCGCCAGCACCGGCGTGCCGCACAGCATCGACTCCACCATCACCAAGCCGAACGGCTCCTCCCACGCCACGGGGAAGAGGAGCGCGCAGGCGCCGCCCAAAAGCGCGATCTTCTCGACGTGATCGACCTCCCCGACGAGGCGCAGGCCCGGCGTGCCCAGGCGCGGCGCGATCTCCCGCTGGTAGTAGGCGCGGTCCTTCCAGTGCGCCTCGCCCGCGATGAGCAGCGGCACGCCCGCGGCGCGCGCCACGTCGATCGCGGTGTGCGCGCCCTTCTCGAGGGCGATGCGGCCGAGGAACGCCGCCGCCTCGCCGCCGCGGCCGAGCGGGTACCGGCCGGCGTCGACGCCGTGATAGACGACGTCCACGTCCGACAGCTCGGGGACGAGCTCGCGCTGCCGTTCGCTGATGGCGACGAAGCGCACGCCGCGCTGCATGGCGTAGAACCGGGTCAGCTCCTCGGAGCGGTCGTGGTGGAGCGTGTAGACGACCGGCGCGGGAGCGAAGCGGCCGAGCGGGAGCAGGGCCGCCACGTGGGCGTGGATCACGTCGTAGGCGATGTCGCCGGCGACGATCTCGCCGATCGCCCAGGCGGCGTGGTTGGCCTCGTGGTACGGGTCGGGCGGCCACACGCCACGACGGTAGAGCGACGCGCAGCGGACAGGGGCGCGCGACTCGCCGACGGTGAACAGCGTCACGTCGTGCCCTGCCTCGCGCAGCCCCTCGCAGAGGTCGCCGACGACCAGCTCGGTGCCGCCGTAGCGCACGGGCGGCACCGGCAGGAACGGCGTGGAGATCATCGCCACCCGCACTCAGTCCTGTGGGAGCAAGCGCGGTGCCCGATCGTGGACGCGAACGTGGACGCGAGGGGCGGGACGCGGGTCGCCGCCCCGGTCGCGAGGCAGGCGCGCGCACGAGCCCAGTCATTGGAGCCGCCCGTCCCGCCACCGACAAAGCGCACGGTCGTGGAGCACGACGCCGATACCATCGAACGAAGGCGAGCGATTCGGCGAACGCCGGCGGGTCGACGCGGCCTACTGGCAGGGGGTGTTCGTGTCGAATTGCGGGTCCCGGCAGCTCCAGGAGCCGCACCACGAGAAGCACGCCGAGTCGGGCCCGCATGGCGTGCAGGAACCACAGGTCGCCGGGCCCATTTGTTTCGCCACGCCGTTGCCCGCTCCATCATTGCAGCACACCTGGTTCTGCCCGAGAACATTGCCGATCGCATTGCAGTACGTGTTGTGGTCGTACTGGGGGAGCGCCAGATTCCAATACCAGCAACCGGAATCGCCGGGGGCGCAATTTGGCCAAATAGGCCCCCATTGGTCACCGCTGACCTCGACGCAGTTCGAGGTCGTACACTGCCCGTTCAGGCAGCGAGGCACCAGGTAGGTGAGCGGCGGATCGGGTGGCGATTGACCGCAGTCGGCGTCGACCCTGCATGACGACGGCCAGTTGATCGCCAGACACTGAAACTTCGCGGGGTACGGCCGCTCGAAGGGCAGCTTCGTCTGATACTGAGCGGACCAGTCGCGGGGGATGGCGCCGCAGTTATTGCCGCACTGCCCGCAATGGTAATCGTCGGTCAAGTCGCTGCAGACACCGACGCAGCACACCTGCCCCGCGCCGCAGGCATTTCCGCAGGCGCCGCAGTTCATGGGGTCCGAGCCGAAGACGTTGGCGCACGTTCCGTTGCAGCACGGCATCCCGCCCGCGCAGACGTTGCCGCATGTGCCGCAGTTCAATGGATCGGTGAGCAGGGAACTTTGCGGGAGACAGCTCGCATTGCAGCAAATCGAGCCGGACGGACAGGCGTTGCCGCACTTCCCACAGTTGTTCGCATCTGTGCTGAACTGAGTGCAGGCGCCCGAGCAACAGCCTGCCCCCGGGCCGCAGACGTTGCCGCAGGCGCCGCAATTGGCCGCATCAGTCTGTGACTGTTGGCGCAACCCACCCGTTGCACACGGAACGTTGCCGCAGCAGCAATCGCCGGCAGAGAGCTTCGGGTCGAACAGGCTGAGGTCCTCGCCGATATCGAGGTTCAAGCGCTGGCTACAACCCGACTGATGTTGGCAATGGAGGAAGTTGTTCTCGACCTGGATTGCGTTCTCCTGCTCCTCCGGGTCAATTGCGGGATTTGCCGAACCGACCAGCCCATCGCACGCGCGTTTGGCGTGCGCCAACTCGTGCGCCAAGGAGTGTGCGGGATCGAGCCCGGGGTTGGGGCAGCCAGGATCGTCGGCGGGGACACTCGGGTCGGCGAAGTCGAGGCTGACCACTGAATCGGTGCCGCGGGTGGGGTCCCTACCCGCCTCCGCGTCCTTGGGTTTGGTCCGGCTTCCGCCGGTCTTGCATTTGAGGGAGACCAGGCAGTCGCTTCCATCCGGTTTCTGATAGGCGCCGTCCAGGGCGTTCGCTATGTCCGCGGCCTGGTGACTGCCGTAGCAGTCGCTACACGTGCCCAGGACCGCATTCTTGGCCGCGGTGAGCTTCTGAAAGCAGTCCGGGGTTCCTATCGGCATGATAATCGCCGCCGCGCTTTTCGATGCGAGCACCGTGACGATGAAGAGGTAGATTGCGCTCTTTCTCATCTCAGGGCCCATCAATGAACGGTGAACGCCACCGGGGCGGCGACGACGACTCCCCGGTACACATTTGGCAGCCCGCCGTCTGGACCGGAGTACTGGTAGCCGACCGTCACCTGGTATGAGCCCGTGACCGCCTTTCCGGTCCCCTCCCTCCCCCCTAGGTACGGTGCGGAGTCTGGGAACGTGGAGTCGGAAAACTCCGCTTGGAAGGACGCCTGCCCGCCGGGGGGGAGGGTGGTCAGCGCGGCGACACCCCTCCTGAATGGGTTCACGCACCGAAAGACCGTTTGCACGCTCAGATCGGCGGGAAGACCGTTGACGGAAACGGCGAGGATGCGGAAGACCACCGGGCTGAACGTCGAAACGGTGATCGGGCCGGCCGAGATGTTCGTCAGGGTCACCGCGAACATGTCGCCATCGAAGAACGTCTCACCGTCCATGACGACCGTCTGAGGGCCGCCGAGGGCATAATCGTTCGCGAGGGGAACCACCGTCATCGCCAAGGGAGATGCGCCGCAGTTCCCATCGAGGCAGGCTTGTCCGGGCGGGCAGGCGCGGAGCGGCGCGATGCACATGCCCTCATCGCACTTTGCCCCCTGGGCGAGACGGCAGGCGTCCTGAGGGTGTGCACAATCGTCGTCCGTGCAGCACCCCGATGCGCGGATGCACCGGGGGCGAGCCCATGTCGAGCAGAACTTCCCGCCGCCCGGACACGCCATGTCGACAGGCGGCGCCGCGTCCGCTGGCGTCGCGCCGAGATCAGCAGGCGAGTTCGCCAGGCACAACCCGTCCACGCAGGAATCCCCCGGCACGCAATCACCATCCGCCTGGCACGAGGCCGGGCAATTCACAGCCGCCCCCGAACAGACGTACGGTGCACACGAAGGATTCCCAGGCGCGCCGGGCGGGTCGGTCCGGCAGGATCCGGCAAAGCCGTTCTGGCTGCACGACTGGCAGGCGCCCGCGCACGCGGAGTCGCAGCACACCCCCTGGGCGCAGTTGCCCGACCGGCATTGCGCGCCGCGCAGGCAGACGGCTCCGGCCGCGAGCACCGGGTCGCACTGGCCCGCGAAGTTGCACCAGGTGCCCGATTCACAGTCGGCGTCGGATTGGCAAAGCCCCGGGCAACCGGGCTCGGAGCCGTCGCACACCAGCGGGGCGCACGAGGGATCGCCGGCGCTGCCAGGCGGCATGGGAGCGCACGCGCCGACCGATCCCTGCATGCCGCACGACTGGCAGGCACCCGCGCAGGGCTGGTCGCAGCACACCCCCCGCCAGCAGTTCCCAGACTGACAATCGCCGGCGGCCACGCACCCTGTGCCGTTCGGCTGTGCCAGACCCGCGGTGAGATCCCGCGCGCTGGCCAGGTCGGGCGGCGCCGGGAGGTTGGCGGCGAGATCGCCGGGCGGCGGCGGGATGGCGTCGGTGGGCGGCGTGCCGCCGTCGGTCCAGCTGCCATCGGGCGGCATCGCGATCCAGCCATCGGGCGGAAGCCAGCCGTCAAGCGGGACCCAACCATCAGGCGGGAGCCAGCCATCAGGCGGGAGCCAGCCATCGGGCGGGAGCCAGCCATCGGGACAGCCGCCGTCGGGGCAGCTCATGATCGCGCTCGACTGCACGCCGATCGTGGTGGGGCGGCGCGAGCAGCCGGCGGTGCCAAAGAGGCCGACGACGAGCGCCGGGAGCCAGCGGCGGAGCAGCGTGTGGGCGACCATCATCATCCCCCTTCCGGGAAGTGCCGGGCGATCGTGGCCACGAGTCCGTGGAGCAGTCGCGGCGATGCCTTCTACTTTCGCCCCGTGTCCCTGTTCGGACGCTGCTCCCCTCCGAGAGGCTTTGTCAAGCACGAAGCGCCACCCTCATGATGCCCCAGCGGCCAGACGAATAAAGCTCCGCCGTCGCGGAGAAGCTGGTCGAGCTGGTGCGCGCCGCGGGCGGCGAGGTGCGC
Organism: Myxococcales bacterium; assembly: GCA_021784515.1. Lineage (GTDB taxonomy): Bacteria > Myxococcota_A > Polyangia > Palsa-1104 > SHYY01 > SHYY01. Next base: position 19,589 of record JAJXSP010000036.1, read on the forward strand.
CTGGGCGTGCGGTTCCTCGCGCTGCGCGGCGACGGCGAGGGTGCGATCGTCGAGATCAGCGACGGAGAGATCGGCGCGCGCGCGGTGATCAACTGCGCCGGGCTGCACTCGGACCGCGTGGCGGCGGCGAGCGGCGATCGCCCCGACGCGCGCATCGTCCCCTTCCGCGGCGAGTACTTCCGCCTCGCGCCCGAGGCCGAGCACCTGGTGCGCGGGCTCCTCTACCCGGTGCCCGATCCGCGCTTCCCCTTCCTCGGCGTCCACTTCACGCGCCGGGTCGGCGGCGGCGTCGAGGCCGGTCCCAACGCCGTGCTCGCCTTCGCGCGCGAGGGCTACTCGCGCGCCGCCTTCGATTGGCGCGACGCCTTGTCCACCCTCGGGTACGGCGGTTTCTGGCGGATGGCGGCGCGCTACGCCACCGCCGGGCTTGGCGAGCAGTGGCGCTCGCTCAGCAAGCGCGCCTTCGTGCGCGCGCTGCGGCGGCTGGTGCCGGAGATCGAGGCCCGCCACCTGGTCCCGGGCGGCGCCGGCGTGCGCGCCCAGGCGCTTGGCCCTGACGGCGCGCTCCTGGACGACTTCCGCGTCGTGCGCGGCGCCCGCGCCATCCACGTGCTCAACGCGCCCTCGCCCGCCGCCACCGCGGCGCTGGCGATCGGCGATCGGATCGCCGATCTCGGCGCGGGCTCGTAGCG
>JAJXSP010000460.1 GCA_021784515.1 Myxococcales bacterium
GTCGCTCCTCCTCGGATTACAGAAAGTAGTCCGTCGTCGTCGCTCCTCGCCTGGCCGGCGCCTCGAGCGCCTCGCGACGTCCCCTTACGGAAACAGGCTCCTCGGGGCCTCGTCGCTCGCCGAGGCGGTGTGGGCGCTGCCGGCGATCGACGCCGTGGCGCGTCGCTTCCCGGGCGCGCGGCGGGGCCTCGCGGCGACGGCCGAGGTGCGGGCGCTGCTCGCATTCCACGAGGGCTCCGTCGACGTCGCGGAGCCCTCGCTGATCGTCGATCTCGCGCCCGGCCACCGTCGGCGCGCGCGCCTCGTCGCCGACGTCGCCGAGCGCCTCGCCGCCGCGCGCTGGCCCTGGGATCGGCTCGCGCGGTTGCGCCCGTGAGCGACGTCCGGTACGTCGGCTTCCTCGGCGAGGCGTCGGGCTTCGGCGTGGCGGCCCGCGCCCACCTCGCGGCGCTCGACGGAGCGGGCGTCGACGTGGCCGCCCGCGCCGTGCTCTTCGATCCCCGCGGCCACCTGCGCGACGCGCCTTTTGATGCGCCGCTCGATCGCCTCGTCCGTCGCAGCCACGCACACCGAGCGGTGCTGGTCCACTCCACTCCCCTCGCGCTGCCGCTCCTGCGCGAGGCCGGACGGCTCAACATCGGCGTCACGGTTTGGGAGACGGAGGCGCTGCCCGCGCACTGGGACGCACCCGTGCGAACGATGGACGAGCTGTGGGTGCCGTCGGAGTTTTCGGCGCGCGCCTTTCGCCAAGCCACCGCGCGCCCGGTGCACGTCGTGCCGCACCCGGTGGTCGCGCCGCCGCCCGGCCCGCGCCGCTTCCCGGGCGTGCCCGACGACCTGTTCGTCTTCCTCGCGATCTTCGAGTGGCAGGACCGGAAGAACCCCGAGGGTGTCGTGCGCGCGTTCCGCCGCGCCTTCGGCGGTCGGCGCGACGTGGCGCTCCTGCTGAAGGTGGGCTCGCGCCTCGGCGCCGACCACGGCGAGACGCTCCGCCTCATCGAGCGCCTCACTCCCACGGGCATTCCCTTCCGCACGCCGCCGGTGTTCGCGGTGCTGCAGGACGCGCTCCCACCCGCGGCGGTGGCGCAGCTGTACCGCCGCGCCGACGCCTACGTCTCGCTCCACCGCGCCGAGGGCTTCGGGTTGTGCATGGCCGAGGCGATGGCGGCGGGCCTGCCCGTCATCGCCACGGGCTGGTCGGGGAACCTCGAGTTCATGGACGGCACGACCGCGTTCCTCGTCGACCACCGGCTCGTCGCGGCGCGCCAGCGACAGTTCCGCGGCGACGATCCATTCCGCGGCATGCGCTGGGCCGAGCCCGATCGCGACGCGGCGGTCGACGCGCTGCGCGCGTGCGTCGACCAACCCTCGCTGCGCACGCGGATCGCCGCCGCCGGGCAGGCGCGCGTCGCCGCGGAGCTCGCGCCGTCGAGGATCGGGGCGCTCATGCGCGCGCGGCTCGAGGCGCTCGGGGCGCTCGGGGCGCTCGGGGCGCGTCGACCGCGCCCTCCTCGGCCCCTGCCTCCTCGGGGCGACCGATGAGTCACCCCTTGTTCTGCCTCGACCGCTCGGACTTCGAGTCCACCTGCCGCGAACGAGCGACCCCGACGGCGTGCACCGCCAGGGTCCTGGGCGCCGTCGACAGGATCGTCCCCAACGAAGTAGCTACTCGTCCGTCACCGGCCTCCGTCCGGCTTTGGTCTTGGCCGCCTTCGCCTTCGTCGCCAGGCGCCGCTTCACGGACCCTCTCGTCGGCCGGGTGGACGTCCGTTTCTTCGGGACCACGTTGAGCTGGGCGAGCCGGGTGACGAGCCGCTCGAACGCCGCCTCCCGGTTGGCCTTCAGGCTGCGCCGCTCGGTGGCCGAGACGACGACGCCGCTCGGGCCGTGGTGGAGGCGCACGCCGTTCTGGGTCTTGTTCCGGTGTTGGCCGCCCGGACCACCGGCGGTGAAGACCTCGATCTCGGTTTCGGCCTCGAGGGAGGCGGCGTCGAGGCGATAGGGCGGGGGATGGTGCATCGACGAACGATACCGCGCTACTCCTCCTCCTCGTGCGCCACCTTCGCCTCGGCGATGACCTTCTCGGCGAGGTGCGCCGGGACCTCGGCGTAGTGCGAAAACTCCATGCTGAACGAGCCGCGCCCGCCGGTGATCGAGCGCAGGTCCGAGGAGTACTTCAGCGTCTCGGCCATCGGCACGAGCGCCTTGACCACCTGGTTGCGCCCCACCACCTCCATGCCCTCCATCTGGCCGCGGCGGTGGTTCAGGTCGCCGACGATGGCGCCCATCGCCTCCTCGGGGCACTCGACCGAGACGCGCATGACCGGCTCGAGAAGGCATGGCCTCGCCTGCTTGAACGCCTCCTGGAACGCCTTGCTGCCGGCGATCTCGAACGAGCGCGAGTCGGAGTCCACGTCGTGGTACTTGCCGTCGAAGAGGCGCACCTTGACGTCGGTGACGGGGAAGCCGGCGATGACGCCGCGCTGCATTCGATTGCGGATGCCCTTCTCGACGGCGGGGATGAACTGCCGCGGCACCGTGCCGCCGACCACCGCGTCCTCGAACTGGAAGCCGCCGCCCCGGGGAAGCGGCCCGATGTCGATGTAGACGACGCCGAACTGCCCCTTGCCCCCGGTCTGCTTCTTGTGCTTGCCCTCGACGTTTTTCGCGGCGCCCTTGATCGTCTCGAGGTAGGGCACGCGCGGCGGCAGCAGGTCCACCGCCACGCCCATCCGGGCCAGCTTCTCCACCGCGACCTCGATGTGGATCTGGCCGGTGCCGCCCAGCAGCACCTCCTTCGAAGTGGGATCGTGCGACACCTTGATCGCCGCGTCGGCGTCGACGATCTCGGCGAGCCGCAGGCCGAGCTTGTCCTCGTCGCCCTTCGACTTCGCGCGGATCGCGTAGGAGATCATCGGCGCCGGGACCGCCGGGTGATTGGCGAGGAAGGGCGCCTTCTCGTCGCTGAGCGTGTCGCCGGTGCGGGTGGTCTTCAGCTTCGCCACCGCCACGAGATCGCCGGGGTACGCCTCGGTCATGCCCTCGCGCGCCTTGCCCTGGAGCGCGTAGAGCTGGCCGAGGTGCTCGCGCTTGTCGTGGTTCACCGAGAGCAGGTTCGAGTCGCCGGTGAGCTTGCCCGAGAGAACGCGCAAGAGCGAGAGCCGCCCGATCTCGGAGTTCACCGTCTTCCATACATAGGCGCTGACGGGCGCCTCCACGTCGGGTGCGCGCGTCGCCTCGGGACCTTCATGGCCGCCCGACCCGGGCAGGCGGCCGCGCCACGGCGCGCGCTCCACCGGCGACGGGAACGCGTTCACGATCAAATCGAGCAGCGGCTGGACGCCGAGCACCAGGCCGGGCGCGCCGGCGAGGATCGGGTAGAGCGCGCGGCTCCGCACCGCCTTGGCGAAGCCGCGCTGGAAGTCCTCGTCGGAGAGCGCCCCCGACTCGAGGTACTTCTCCAGCAGCGCATCGTCGGCCGTGGCGACCGCCTCCTCGAGCTTTTCGCGCGCCGCCTTGGCCGCCGCCTGCATCGCCGCGGGGATGTCGGCGCTCTCGACGGCGCGCCCCTCGTCCTTCCACGAGAGCGCCTTCATCGAGAGCAGGTCGATCATTCCGGTGAAGCCCTCGCCGACGCCGATCGGGATGTGGATCGGCAACGCCTTGTCGGACAGCGTGGTGCGGATGCTGTCGACGGCGGCGTCGAAGTCGGCGCGATCGCGGTCCATCTTCCCGACGAGCACGCAGCGCGGGACGCCGACCTCGTCGAGGTAGCCCCACGTCCGCTCGGTGTAGACCTGCACGCCGTCGGCGGCGGACACCACGACCACCCCCGCGTCACCCACCTCGACGGCGATCCGCGTATCGACGAGGAAGTTGCCGTGGCCGGAGGTGTCGACGAGGTTGATCTTCGCCTTCTTCCACTCGACGTGGCCGACCGATGCGCTGATGGTCGACTTGTGCTTGTGCTCCTCGGGCTCGTAATCGAAGGTGGACGTGTCGTCGTCCACGCGCCCTAGCCGCTGCGTCGCTCGGGTGGCAAAGAGGATCGCGTCGGCCAGCATCGTCTTGCCCGCACCGCCGTGCCCCACCAACACCACGTCGCGAATCTCCGTCGGGGTGTACGTCCGCATTCGATCCTCCGGTTAGAGGTCAACCGGGCCCGTCCGCGCGAGCCCGGGGCGCTCGGGTTATACAGTGAAAAGTAGTCACCGGGAGCGGAATCGCTCGCCGCGCGGCCGGTGACGCGGCCGCGCGAGCGCGTGAACGACCGGTCGCCCCCCGTGCACCAACGCAGCATGGCCTCGCCCGGCGGCGGGCCGGGAGGGTTGCGATGCGGTGCGTGCGCGAGTTCTTCGTTCGGCTGCCGGCCTGCGCGGCGCTGTTCCTCGTCGGATGCGCGGCCCGTCCGCTCGACGGCCCGGGCGATTCGCCGGCCACGGATCTCGGACGCTCGACCGCGGTCGATCTCGCCACCGCGCGCGACGCCGCCGCGCCGCCCGACCTCGCATTGCCGGCGGGCTACCCCGCGCCGCACGCGCCGCTGCCACAAGAGGTGGATAGCGGCGGCCCGCGCCTCGTCCACCCGGCGATCACCGTGGTGAGCTATCCGGGCGACGACTTCGCCGCCGACGTGGAGGCGCTCGTCGCCAGCCTGCCCGGGTCGAGATCGGAA
>JAJXSP010000461.1 GCA_021784515.1 Myxococcales bacterium
TCTTGCCCGAGGGGGGGAAGAGCCTGCCGGCCGGCACGCGCGAGGGCACCAATGATTGGAAGCGCACCGGATGGGGAGGCCCCTGCCCGCCGATCGGGCGACATCGGTACTTCTTCAAGCTGTATGCGCTCGACGCGGTGCTGGGCGACCTTCATCAGCCCACGAAGGAGAAGCTCCTGGCGGCGATGAAGGGGCACGTGCTGGGGGAGGGCGAGATCATCGGGACGTATCAAAAGAAGAAGTAGCGCCTCCGCCTTTTCATCCTCCACTTCTGCATTTTCGGGCCGCCACCGGGCCGCCACCTTCGACCGCAGTTGATTGGGTATCGCGCGAGGGGAGGCAACCCTCGATCTCCGGACACCCCATCCTGGTGTGACTACCGGCGGCGGATCACCCAGCAATTGTGGAGCCTCGGATTCCGCTCGAAGTCCGGGGGGAGCGTGGGCCTCGCAATGTCCTCGGCGCGCAACTCCGGCAGCGCGGCTTCGTCGAGCTTGAATCTTCGGGAGTGGTTGGCGAAGAGCAGGATCCCGTCCTCGGTGAGGAGGCGGGCGGTCTGCTCCAGCAATGTCGCGTGGTCGCGCTGGAGGTCGAAGTCGCTGTCCATCGCCTTCGAGTTCGAGAAGGTCGGCGGGGCGAGGAAGATCAGGCCGAAGCGGCGGCGCTCCGTCGGGAGCCACTCGAGGACGTCGGCGCGGATGAGCTCGTGCCTGCGCGGGGAGAGGGCGTTGAGCTCGAAGTTCTTTCGGGCCCACTCGAGGTAGGTATTCGAGAGGTCCACGCTGACCGTGCTGCGCGCGTTTGCGGCGTAGACCGTGGCCGCGCCCGTGTAGCAGAACAGGTTGAGCACGTCGCGGCCCGGCGACAGCTCGCCGATCTTCGCGCGCAGGCGCCGCTGATCGAGGTACAGGCCCGTATCGATGTAGTCCGAGAGATTGACCAGGAAGCGGTGGCCGCCCTCGCGCACCTCGCGGATCGCCGATTCGGTGCCCTGCCGGTCGTATTGCGACCCGCCGCGGTGGCGCCGCCGCACCTTGACGAACACCTCCTCGGCCGGGACGTCGAGCGTCTTGGGCAGCGCCGCGACGATCGCGCGCAGCCGCTCCTCGGCGCGCCGCGCGTCGACGGTGGCGGGCGCCTCGTACTCCTGCACGTGGACCGATTTTTCATAGAGGTCGACCGCCACCGCGTACTCGGGCAGGTCCGCGTCGTAGAGGCGATAGCAGGTGACGCTCTGCCGGCGCGCCCATTTGCCGAGGTGGCGGAGGTTCTTCCGCAGGCGGTTTTCGAACATCACCACTTGCGGATCGATGAAGCTCGCTTCGCGGCGGGAGCGCGGCGCGCTCGCGGCCGGCTCGGTGGCGATCGGGAATTCGAGCAGCCGGCACTCGATGGCGCCGTTCCACAGCACGTGGCGCCGCGACGCGCGAAGGCCGATCTCCTTGCCCAGCTCGGGGCTGCCGGTGAAGACGAAGCCGCTCCAGCCGAGGAAGCGCCGTCGGAGGAGGTCGCCGAGGTCGCCATAGAGGCCGGGTGGCGCGGCGAGCCGCTCGCCGTAGGGCGGGTTGGTGACGACGATGCCGGGGCGGCGCCCGATCGGCTCGAACGCGGCGAGGTCGCGCTTCTCGACGTGGAGGCGGCCGCGCATCCCGGCGCGCTCGACGTTGGCGAGGGCGGCGCGCACCGCACGCGGGTCGGCGTCGGTGCCGAGGATCGGCGGCAGGCGATTGCGGTCGACGATCTCGCGGGCGCGCGCCTCCTCGACGAGCGCGTCCCAGATGGCCGGCTGGTGGCCGCGCCAGGCCGAGAATCCCCAGCGCGCGCGGCCGAGCCCCGGCGCGCGATCGGCGGCGATGGCGGCCGCCTCGATCACGATCGTCCCCGAGCCGCACATCGGATCGCAGAGCGGCTCGCCGTCCCTCGCGCGCACCGGCCACCGGGCGAGCAGCAGCAGCGCCGCGGCGAGGTTCTCCTTCAGCGGCGCCGGCGTCGAGGGATCGCGCCAGCCTCGCCGGTGCAGGCTGTCGCCCGAGAGGTCGATGCTCACCGTGGCGCGGTCATCGAGGAGGTGCACGTTGACGCGCACGTCGGGGCGCTCGGTGTCCACCGACGGGCGCGCGCCCGTCTCTTCGCGCAGGCGATCGACGATCGCGTCCTTGGTGCGGAGCGCGCCGAAGTGGGTGTGGGCGAGCTTGCTGCGCGACGAGGCGAAGTCGACCGCCAGCGTCTGCTCCGGGCCGAGGTGCTCGCCCCACGGGACCGCGCGGATCCCTTCGTAGAGCGTGTCGCCGTCGGGGGCGTCGAAGGTGTGAAGCGGCAGCAGCACGCGGTTGCCGACGCGCGACCAGAGGCAGGCGCGGTAGGCGGTGGCGAGGTCGCCCTCGAACGCGGCGCCCGCGCGCGTGGCCTCGACGGAGCCGGCGCCGAGGGTGCGCAGCTCGTCGGCGAGCAGGGGCTCCATCCCTTTGGGCGTGGTGGCGAAGAATCGCATCGCGCGCGAAGGATAGCGGATCGCGGCGCCGGCGACGCGCTGTTGACGTGACGCAGGGTGGACGGGGATTGCAGGTATCCGTCGAACCCCAACTGCGTCGGCGGCCTCTGCCTGTGTGGGGCGCTGGGCGCCTCTTTTGCCCCGGCAACCGGATGTGCACAGAGAGAGGGTGCTCGTAGCGACGGCGGCGATCAGCCCTTGTCGACCGGCTTGCCCGCCTTCTTCCAGCCCCGGATCCCTTCCGGCATGATGAACACGTTCTTGTAGCCGAGCTTGAGGGCGCTCACGGCGCCCTTGTGGCAGGCCGTTCAGTGCTCGTTGGCGCAGTAGAAGACGAGCGTCGCGTTCTTGTCCGACGGGAGATCGCTCGCCTTCACATCCTTGTAGTCGAGCCACTTCGCGTGCGGCACGTGGCCCTCGTCGAACGACTCCTTCATGTTGTTGTCGTAGACGAAGAAGCCCTTGTCACCGAGGCGCTTCTGTACGTCGTCGACGGAGAGGCGGCCGAACGGCTCCTTCTCCTCGGCGCGCGCGGCGCCGGCGAAGGCGGCCACGGCGAGCGCGGCCAGCAGGGTGCGAGCGATCTTCATGCGGTTCCTCCTTGGTCGTGGGGCGGGAGATTCTACGACGGAGGCGGCGCATCCGGCGTGCTGATCAGAACGGGCGCGAGAGGTCGAACGTCGCCACCACGCGCGTGTAGTTGCGGTTGTCGAAGTCGAACGGCGTGAGCGGGTCCGTGTTGTCGATGTTCGAGCCTGCGAACAGGGCGTGGACGCCGGCGCGCGCCGCGATGCCCGCGAACAGCTCGCGTCGCACCGACAGATCGACGGTCACCCGGTCGTCGATGCGGTGGGCGTTGAAGCCGCTCGACGGGGTGGGCGCGATCGCCACCGCGCCGGTGTAGAAGCGGCGCTCGTAGTGGATGCCGGCGAGGACGCGGAAGCCGGCCTCCTCGCCATCGAGGTCGAGGCCCACGTCGTGGCCGACGTAGGAGAAGGGCACGCTGTACGTCGGCGTCGCGCTGCCGGTGGCCGCCTCGAGGCTCTGCTCGGCGTCGGGGCCGAGCAGCTGCGTGGAGGGCGCCACCTCGGTGCCGACCAGCTCCACGCGCAGCGTGTAGCCGACGGTGACGTGCCACGATCGGGAGCACACCGACTGCGCGATCTGCGCCTCGTGGTGCAGGCCGGTGAGGTAGTCGTACGCCGCCTGCTGCGAGCGCATCGCGGTGAGGGAGTAGCGCAGCCGCGTGGAGAAGTGGTCGCCCTCGTAGAGCGTCGCCTTCAGCCAGCCCTGGGCGCCGATCTGGAAGAGGCCGAAGGTGGCGAGGCCCGCGGTCTGGAGGTAGCCCTCGACGGAGGCGGAGAGCGTGAGCCAGCGGCGCGGCGACCACGCGCCCTCGAGGTAGAGGTCCTCCTCGACGACGCTGAAGTTGTCGGCGTCCGAGGCGAAGTAGATCAGCGCGTTGACGCGGTCGCCGAGGACGAGCCCGTTGCCGGCGCGCCCGGCGAGGCGGAGCCGCGGCTCGAGATCGGCCACCAGCTCGCCGGAGCCCTTCGCGGCGCCGGCGCGCGCGGCGCCCCGCATGAAGATCACGTCGCGGCCGCTCGCGTAGTCGCTGTCGTAGCCCACCGCGATCTCGTCGTCGACGGTGAGGCGGTTTTCCGAGGAGCTGCGCCGATCGCTGAGGAACGCGCGCGCCTCGGCGGCGTCGGCGCCGGAGAGTCCGCGGGCGAGCGCGTCGCGGAACGCGTCGGCCGCCGCGGCGTCGTCTCGCTTGCGGTGGAGCGCGACGCCGAGCACGTAGTGGTATTCGGCGTCGCCGGGCGCGGCGGCGAGCGCGCGCCCGAGGGCGGCGATCGCCTCGTCCACGCGCCCCGCGCTCAGCAGCGCGTGGGCGAGGGCGTACTCGAGATCGGCGCGGTCCTCCGCCGGCAGGCCCGCGACGCCCGCCTGGTCGAGCGCGCGGCCGAGGGTGGCGATGGACTCGGAGGCGCGGCCCACCTTGAGCTGCGCGGCGCCCTCGCGCGCGAGCGTCCACACCTTCTCGCGGCGGCCGTCGTTCCGCCGCCCCTCGACGGAGCGTGCGAGGTCGCGCGCGCGGCCGGCCAGGTCGGCGTGCTTCGCGCCGTCGGCGGCCTCGGCGGAGCGGCCGTAGCGTCCGAGCG
>JAJXSP010000037.1 GCA_021784515.1 Myxococcales bacterium
CGTTCGATTCGCCCGCCGGCGACGCGCGCCCGTCGGCGCGCGGTGCGGCCGTTGCCCGCTCGACGTGCGCCGCAGTGGCGAGCCGCTCGGCGCGCGGGGCTGGAGCGGGAACGCGCGCCGCATGGGGCGTCGCCGCGGCCGCCGTGTGGGACGGCGACGGCGCGGGCGCCGGATGGCTCGCAGCTGCTGCCGTCGCGCCGACGATTCGAGGCCGCAAGCGGGACGGCTCGTCGCCCCTCGACGGCACGGCGGGCGCTCGCGATGCGCTCCGCGCGGCGGAGGCCGGCGTCCCCTTCGACTCGTCGCTCCCGTGGCCGGGCGCAGGAGCCGGAACGGCAGCGGCCGTGCTCGCGAGCTCGCCGCGCCCGCTCGAGGGCACCGCCGTCTCGATGTTCACGGGCGCGCTTCCGGTCACGGGCCTCTCCGGCGCGGTCGGGGAGGTGGGCACCGCCAGCGTCGCCTGCGCTCCATCGCCCCCGTCGGCGACCGCGACGGGCGTCGACTCCGGTGCGCCGGCCGTCTCGGGCACGTCGCCGCCCTGTTCGTCGCTCGACGGCGTCGCCTGGGCCGCCGGCAGGTCGCTGCTCCCGTCGACGTCTCGGGACGGCACCCGGCTGCTGGCCACGGAGGGCTCGACGGCCGTGGCCATCGGCGCCGCGTGCGTCGGCGACGAAGCGCTCGCCGGTCGCGACGGCTCGAGGTTCGCCGTCGCGACGAGGTGCCAGGGCGGCCCCTGCGACGCGGGCATTGGCCGCGCCGGCGTGGCGCGGACCTGCTGTGATGACGTCGAGCGCACGGGCGCCGGAACGGGCGGCGCCGACGGAACGGCCGCCGATGGGGCCGGCGAAGACACCGGCGCTCGATCGCTTGGCCTCGAGGGCGGGGCCGGCGAGTCGGCGATCGGCTGCGCCGACATCGTCTCCGGCGCCCGCTGCACCGGCATCGTCTTCGGCACCTGCTGCACCGGCATCGTCTTCGCCTGCACGGCCACGCGCCGCTCCGCCATCGGCCGCGTCTGCGCCGCACGGACCGCTTGCGGCGGCGTCGACTGCGCCGGCGCAGAAATCGTCGGCGTCGGGGGCGCGGCCATCGACCGGGTCGGCGAAGGCACCGGCGTCGGCTGCTCCGGCGTCGGCTGCAGCCGCGCCTCCAGCACCGGCGCTGCTTGCGTCGGCATCCCCTTCCCCGCTTCCTGCGGCGTCGACGTTCGCGGCGCCCGGGGCGCCTGGCTCGGCCGGGCCGTCGTCGGCTGGCTCGTCGCAGGCTGGACCGCGACGGCGGGGCTGTGGGCCATCGTCGTCGGCGCCGGACGCGCGGGCATCGCACGCACCGGCATGGCCTGCGAGGGCACCGAGGTCCGCCGCGCCGGCGTCTCCTGCGGGGGCGCCGACGAGGGGGCCACCGCCCGCGCCGCATCCTGCGGGTCCGACACCGGCGGCTCCGTTTCGACGTTCGTCGATCGGATCGGCGCCGGTCGCGCGCTCGACGCCGCCACCCGCGTCGGTTGCGCCGGCTGCGGGGTTGCCGACGCCGAATGCGTCGTCGCCGCTTCCACCACCGCCGGTTGCTCGGTGGCCGCTTGCTGCGTCGTCCGGTGCACCACCGCCGGCTGCACCGCCGTCGACCGTGCCGGCGTCCGAGGGGAGAGCGCGGCCGTGGACTGCATCGTCGACGTCACGGGTGTCGGCCGCTCCTGCCTCACCTGTGCCGCCCGGACGTGTGTCGGCTCGTCCTTCGCCGTCGCCGGCTGCTGCACCGTCGCCGCCGGCATCGTCCGCGGCGCCGCCGCCTCAGCCGGCATCGCTTGCGGCACCGGGATCGCCATCTCCCGGGTGGCGTCGATGGTCGGGGCGCTCGCTTCCGTCGTCGTCGCCGCGTCGTCGCGGATTGGCTCGCCTGCCCGCCGGGGTTGGGCGGCCGGCGGCGGAGCCTCGTCGCCCCACGGCGGCGCGGCGTCCCGCGGATCGTCCTGCGGTGCCCGGCCCGACGTCGCCGTCGCGACCGTCGCCGCGGTCGCCTCGGATTCGGCGGCAGCGAGCGCCTCCGCGAAGTCGGCCCCTTGCGCCGACGGCGGCGGGATCGCGCCAACCGGCGCCAACGAATCCGACGCGAGCACCGACGTCACCCTCATCGACCTCCTCCCCGGTGCGGGCTCAGGTCGTCGAGCACCCGCTGCTCTTCGCGGCGCCGGTGGCGCTCTCGCTCGTCGAGCACCTGCTCGAGCTTCCGCTCGACGGTGCGCAGCTCGCGCTCCTTCTCGCGCACCACCGTGCGCGCCTCCACGCTGCGCTTCTCGGCGGCCTGCGCCGCCTGGTGGGCGTCGCCGATCGCCGCCTCGATCTCCCGGCGCGTGTCGTCGAGGAGCAGGAGCGAGCGGATGCCGCGCGCGGTGCTCGGGCCCGCGGCCAGCGCCGTCGCCAGGCCATCGCGCAGCCCAGCCTCGTGCTGCTCGGCGTCGAACCGCTCCATCTCGGCCAGCTGCGCCTTCGCGCCCGCCGCGTCGCGCAGCCGCTTGCGCACGCCCATCAGGCGGCGCAGCGTCTTCGGGCGCGCGCTCACGGCACGCCTCCCTGGTCGAGGATCGCACGCAACGCATCGATCGTCGCGGCGGCGGTGGCGCGCTCGTCCACCCGCTGGCGCAGCCATCCGTCGAGCGTCTTGCCGACGGTGAGCGCGCGGTCCTGCTCCGGGCTCGCGCCGGGGACGTAGGCGCCCAGGCTCTTCAACTCCTCGACGTCGTGGCGCACGGCCAGCAGCCCGCGCGCGCGCTCCATCAGCCGCTGCTCGTCGCGCGTCGTCACCTGGCGCGCCACTCGCGAGGCGCTCGCCAGCACGTCCACCGCCGGGAAGTGGCCGCGCGCCGCGAGGTCGCGCGAGAGCACGACGTGCCCGTCGAGCAGCGAGCGGGCCGAGTCGGCCACCGGGTCGGCGAGGTCGTCGCCCTCGACGAGCACCGTGTAGACGCCGGTGATCGAGCCGCCGCGTCCGAGCGGCGCCACGCGCTCGAGGAGCCGCGGCAGCGACGCGAAGACGCTCGGCGGGTAGCCCTTCGTCGCCGGCAGCTCGCCCGCGGCGAGCCCGATCTCGCGCATCGCCATCGCGTACCGGGTGAGCGAGTCGATGACGAGCAGCACGTGGGCGCCGCGGTGGGCGAAGTGCTCGGCGATCGCCGTCGCAGCCCGCGCGCCGCGCGCCCGCTCGAGCGGCGAACGATCGGAGGTCGCCGCGAGCACCACGCTGCGCTTGCGCGCCTCGGAGCCGAGGAGGTCGAACACCTCGCAGCCGCGCTCGCCGATCAGCCCGACCACGACCACGTCGGCGCCGCACTGGGCGATGAGCTGCCGCATGAGCACCGTCTTGCCGACGCCCGCGCCGGCGAAGATGCCCACGCGCTGGCCGCGCCCGAAGGGCAGCACCCCGTCGAGCACGCGCACTCCCGTCTCGAGCCGCTGCGCGATCGCGGCGCGGTGGTCGATCCGCAGGGGAGGGCGGTCGATCGGCACGCGCGCCTCGGCGTGGATCGGCGGGCCGCCGTCCATCGGCGCGCCGAAGACGTCCACCAGCCGGCCGACCATCTCGTCGGACACCGGGATGTCGGCGCCCGTGCCGAGCCGCCGCACCCGCGCGCCGGCGGCGAGGCGCCGCACGTCGCCCAGCGGCACCACCAGGGCCAGCTCCTCGCGCAGCCCGACCACCTCGCCGGTGACGGCGGCGGCGTCGCGCTCGATCTCGACGAGGTCGCCGATCTCGGCGCCGGGCAGGTGCGCCTCGATGAGCTGCCCCGTCACGCGGAGCAGCCGGCCCATCGTGACCACCGAGCCGGCGCGCTCGCGGGCGAGCCGCGCGACCTCGGCGAGGGCGGTCGGGCTGAGCATCAGCCGCCCTCCCGCTCGGAGGCCCGCAGCACGTCGATCAGCCCGGCCCGCAGCGCCTCCAGGCGCGACTCCACCGACGCGTCGAGCACCTCGCGATCGCTCTCCACCACGAAGCCGCCCGGCGCGAGCGCGGGATCCGGCTCGAGCGACACCTGGTCCGAGACGAGCGGCTCGACCTTCAGGCGATCGAAGTCCCGCGGCGAGACGCGCACCCGCACCACGTCGTCGGGGCCGCCGTGCAGCGCCCGGTCGATCGCCTCGCGGAGCGCGTGCTCGTCCACCTTCAGCTCGTGCCCGCAGAGCTCGCGCGCCACCACCAGCGCCAGCGAGACCGTCGTCTCCGCCTCCACGCGGCGAGCCTCCGCCACCGCCTGCTCGAGGCGTTGGAAGCCCGCGAGGTAGCGCGTGCAGCTCTCGTCGTAGCGCGCCCGCGCCGCCCGCTCTGCCTCCGCCTCGATCTCGGCGCGCAGCTTCGCCACGTCGATCCTCGGCGCCGGCGGCTCGGGCTCGGGCTCGGGCTCGGGCGGCTCGAACACCGAGAGCCACGCGGGCGGCGGCCCGTCGCCGCGGCTCGGGAGCTGGCCGCCGAGCGGCTTGGGCGCCGACCGCGGCCGCGTCGCGAAGGCCGGCCTGGGCTCGGGGCGCTTCATACCAGCTTGTCCCCGCCGCGCCCGGGCAACGTGAGCTTGCCCTCGGCGACGAGCCGCAGGGCGGTGTCCACGATCTCGCGCTGCGCCTTCTCCACGTCGGACAGGCGCGTGGGGGGCAGCGCCTCGAGATCATCGCGCATCGCCGCCGCCGCGCGCGACGAGACCGCCGAGAGGAACTTCTCGCGCAGGTCCTCGGTCGCCGTCTTGAGCGCGATGAGCAGCTGGTCGCTCTGGACCTCGCGCATGAGGAGCTGGAGCTGCCGCGTCGGCACGCGCCCGATGTCCTCGAAGGTGAACATCGCCTCGCGCACCTTGGGGGCGAGCACGTCGTCCAGCGACTGCAGCTTCTCGAGCAGCGACTCCGAGTCGCTGGGGGCCATCTCGTTGAGCAGGCCGGCGGCGAACGAGACGCCGTTGAACGCTTTGCGCAGCCCCTCGGTGTTCGTGCCGCCCGAGGCCAGCGCGCCGGCGAGCGCCTCGGAGGCGACCTGCACCATCTGCTCGGGCACCTCGGAGAGCATCGACAGCCGCCGCAGCAGCTCCACCTGCTTGTCCTGCGGCAGCACCTTGAGCACCGCGGAGGCCTGCTCGCGCCCGAGCTGCGAGAGCACGACCGCCGCGACCTGCGGGTGCTCCTCCTGCAGCAGCTCGGCGAGCTGGGTGGTGCGCGCGCCGCGGAGCGTCTCGATCGGGTCGGGGAGGGGCGGCGGCGCCTCGAACAGCTTCCTGGCGCGCTCGTCGCCGAGCGAGCTGGCGGTGAGCCTCTTCAGGTACGCGCCCGCGCCGCGCGGGAGCTGGTGCTCTCCCATCTTCCGCTCGAACTCCTCGAACGCGGACGCGATCGCCTCGGGCGCCACCTGCGACAGGTGCTCCGCCGAGGTGGCGAGCCGTCGCAGCTCCTCGCCGTCGAGGTGGACGATGATCTTCTGCGCGACGTCCTCCTCGATCGCGAGGAGGAACAGCGCGGCCTTCTCCGGCCCGTTCAAATCGCGCGGGGGGCTCACGACTGCACCTTCCCTTCGGTGCGCTTCTTCTCCTCGGAGAGCCACGAGGAGATGACGCGCGCCGCCCGCACCGAGTCGCCCTTCGCCGCCTCGATGGCGCGGCTGCGCGCCGTGCTCCCGGGCAGCTCCCGCGCCTGCTGCGAGTCGACCATCGTCTCCAGCTCGCGTACCGCCATCGGCAGCGCCGCCACGCGCACGGCATCCGCGGGCTCCTCGCCGCCGCGACGCCGGCGCGCCAGGAGCACCACCGCGAGGAGGAGCAGCAGCAGCACCGCCCCGGCGGCGACGGCGATCCACTTGGGCGCGACGGGGAGCGGCCACGCCGAAGGCTTCGTCGGCTCGACCTCGGCCGGCTTCACGAACGGCGCGCTGTGCACCTCGATCCGGTCGCCGCGCTCGTCCTCGAGGCCCGCCGCCTCCTTCGCGAGCGACCGGATGCGATCCAGCTCCGCCGCCGGTCGCGCCGTGCCGTCCTTGCCCGCGTCGACGAGCACCGCGACGTGGAGCCGCTTCAAGCGAGCCCGCTTGGCGACGGTGTGGTTGATGACGTGGGTGACCTCGTAGTTCTTCGTCTCGGTCACCTTGTTGTGCGCGTTGTTGGTGCCGCCCTCGCCGCCCGTCGTCGGCTCCTGCGTGCCGGGCAGGTTGCCTCGCGAGCCGGCCACGGCGCCGCCCGAGTCGCTCGTCTCGGTCCCCTTCTCCTCGGTGTGCGACTCGCTGCGCACGGCCGAGTGGTCCTTGTCCCAGTTGTCTTCGGTGCGCTCGGTCTCGGCGGGATCGAGGTCGGCGGTGACCGCGACCTCGGCGTGGCCCGGTCCGACGACGCGCTCGACGATGGTGGCGACCCGCCGCGACAGCGTGCGCTCCAGCTCGTGCTGCTCGGCGATGCCCTCCGAGTCGTTGCCCGCCCAGAGGACCGAGCCGCTCTCGTCGACCAGCGTGACGCGCTCCGGGTGCAGCCCCTCGACGGAGGAGGCGACCAGGTTGATCACGCCCTTGATCTGCCCCGGCGAGAGCGTGCGCCCCGGGCGCAGCTGCACCACGACGGAGGCGGACGGCGTCTCCTCGTCCTTGGCGAACACCGAGCGCTCGGGGATGGCGATGTGCACACGCGCGCGCTCGACCGCGTCGAGCGACGAGATCGTCCGCGACAGCTCGCCCTGGAGCGCGCGGCGGTAGTTCATCTGTTCGACGAAGCTGGTGGTGCCGAAGGTCTGCTTGTCGAACACCTCGAAGCCGACGCCGCCCCCGCGCGGGAGGCCCGCCGAGGCGAGCGTGATGCGCGTCTCGTGGACCTTCGCCGTGGGCACCTCGATCGCCGCGCCGCCGTCGACGACGTGGTAGGGCACGTTCATCGTGCGCAGCTCGGAGATCACGCGGCCCGCGTCCTCGGGCTGGAGGCCGGAGAAGAGCACCGAGTAGCTCTCCGTCGGGCCGCGCAGGCCGAACCACGCGACGAGGCCCACCGTCGCGGCCGCGACGAGGGCCAGCAGCCAGCGCCGGCCCGGGGGGAGCTTGCTCCACAGCGCGCGCGTCTGCGCGGGGATCTTGTCGAGTTCGATGGCCATCGTTCGTCAGGCGGTCAGACCGCCGTGTTCATCAGCTCCCGGTAGGCTTCCAGGACGCGGTTCTTGAGCGTCACCGCGTAGCGCAGCGAGATGTTCGCCTCCTCGGAGCTGATCACCACCTCGTGGATGCCGACCGACGGATCGCCCGCGGCGAAGCGGCGCGCCGCGTCCTCGGCCGCGTGCTCGACGTTCGACGCGCCCTCGAGCGCGTTGGCGAACAGGTCGGCGAAGCCCCCTTGCCCGACCGGGGCACCCGACTGCGGCCGCGCGATCTCCGAGGACGAGCGATCGGCGAGCGACGCGATCGCCTGGGGTGAAAGCGGCTGGATGGCGCTCAACGGCCGATCCCCAGCGCCCGCTCGGCGAGCGACACTTCGGAGTCGAGGGCGGTCACTCCGGCCTGGTAGGCGCGCGACGCGGTGATCATGTCGACCATCTCCTCGATGGAGTTGACGTTGGGGTAGGCCACGTAGCCGTCGGAGTTGGCGTCGGGGTGGCCGGGGTCGTACTCGAGGCGCGGCGGCGACTTGTCCTGCTGGATCTTCGCCACATGGGCGGCGAACGCGCCGTCCGGCCCGTCGAGCGTCTGCGACTTCACCACCACGTCGCGGCGCTTGTAGGGTCCGCCGTCGGGCGCCGACGTGGTGGAGGCGTTCGCCAGGTTCGACGACGCCACCGTCAGGCGCGTGCGCTCGGTCGTCATGCCCGAGGCCGACACCTCCATCGCGGTAAAGAAGTCCATGCCGATCCTCCTTGTCGCTCGTCACGGTCGGATCGCCGACCGCTTCACTGCCCGCGCCTCCGACGCGCGCGGTCGGCGCCTATCCGTTGCCATCCGAGGCGGCGTAGCGCAGGAGCGCGAGGCGCCGCGAGACCAGCTCGGCCGAGGTGGAGTAGCGCACGCGGTTGGCGTCGAGCTTCGCCATCTCGCGCTCGAGGCTCACCGAGTTGCCGTCGGAGCCCTTGTCGGCCGGGTCGAGGATCACGCTGCTCCCCGCCGGGTCGCCGGGCGACGCGCCGGCGATGTGCTGCGGGTCGGTGCGCGCCAGCTGGAACGGCTCCGCGCCGCCCGCCGTCCGGTCAGGGGCGAGATCGCGCGCCCGGTAGCCGGGCGTGTCGAGGTTGGCGAGGTTCCCCGCGATCACCGTTTGGCGCTCGCGGTTGAAGGTCATGGCCTGCTCGAGGTCGCCGACCGTGTCGAAGAGAGAGCGCATCGCTGGCGGCGGTCGAGCAAGGGGCGCGCCACGACGGAAAGCGCGGCGTTTCGCGGCCGCGGCGCGGGGCCGGGCGCGAGGTGCCGGCGGTTTTGACGACGCGTCCGACGGGGGGATCGATCAGGCGAACTTGCGGATCTTCTCGACGAGCGTGGAGCGGTTGAGGCCGAGCAGGGCGGCGGCCTCCGTGCGGTTGCCCCCGGTGCGCTCGAGCGCCTCTTCGATGTACTGGCGCTCGACCGCGTCCATCGCGCTCTTGAGGTTGAGCGGAGTGGTGGCGCCGCTCGCCTGGGGGACGGGCGTCGGGCGGGCCGCCGGACCCTGCGCCTGCGGCAGCATCAGGTCCGGCTCGGTGATGAGGCCGCCCTCACGCCGCAGCACCACCGCGCGCTCGACGGCGTTGCCGAGCTCGCGCACGTTGCCGGGCCACGCGTGCGCGGTGAGCGCGCGCTCGGCGCACGGATCGAAGCCGGTGGCGCCGCGCCCGTGCTCGAGGTTCGCGCGGTCGAGGAAGTGCCGCGCCAGCGGCAGGATGTCGAGCGCGCGCTCGCGCAGCGGCGGGAGCTTGAGCGGGATGACGCTCAGCCGGTAGCAGAGGTCGGCGCGGAAGGAACCCTTCTGCACCTCGTCCTCGAGGCGCTTGTTCGTCGCGGCGAGCACGCGCACGTCCACGGGGATCGCGCGATCGGAGCCGACCGGCGTCACGCGGCGGTCCTGGAGCACTCGCAGCATCTTCGCCTGCGCGGCGAGCGGCATGTCGCCGATCTCGTCGAGGAAGAGGGTGCCGCCGGCGGCGCTGAGGAGCCGTCCTTCGCGCGCGCCGTTGGCGCTGGTGAAGGCGCCGCGCGCGTGGCCGAACAGCTCGTCCTCGATCAGGTTGTCGGGGATCGCGGCGCAGTTCATCGCCACGAAGGGCCCTTCGTGGCGCGGCGACGCGTCGTGGATCGCGCGCGCCACCACCTCCTTGCCGGTGCCGCTCTCCCCCGTGATGAGCACCGTACAGTTCGTCTCGGCGACGTTCCGGACGACCTTGATCACCTCGAGCAGGCGCGGGTGGTCGCCGACCAGCCCGGGCGCGAACCGCGCGCGGAAGGCGGTCAGCACGTCCACGTCGGCGGTGAAGGCGGCGTGGTTCGCCTCCAGCAGCGCGGCGAAGCGCGGCACGTCGAGCGGCTTCTCGAGCACGTCGCCGCAGCCGGCGCGCATCGCCTCCACCACCTTCGTCACCGACGGGCCGGTGGCCATGCAGTAGGCCTCGCGCGTGCGCCGGTTCGCCAGCGCCCACCGCACGAACTCGAGGGCGCTCCCCTCGCGCAGGTCGCGCTCGACGAGGAGGGCGTCCACGCCGGTCGTCGCCAGGTGAGCGCGAGCCTCGGCCGCGCCGCTCGCCGCGCGCACCTCGAACCCCTGCCGGCGCAGCTCCGACGCCAGGGAGTCGCAGTACCCCGGATCGTCGTCCACCAGAAGCATCGAGGCGCGGCGACAAGGATCGATCATAGCGGTCCCATTCGGGAGAGTCCCGGTGACGCTATTGCGGCCGCGCCTCGCAAGCAACTTTTCCGCTCGCTGCTCGAAGGTCCGCAGGCCGCGCGATAGCCCTTCACACGAGGATAATCGTTTAGGGCAACTCTCGAGTTTCGATCTGTGCCCTCGCACACCAATCGAATCGTTTTTTCACGCGCTCCGTCGGCAGGCATTCGGCCGACCGCGAGCGCTGCGGCCGCCGCCGGCCCGAGCGCCGGCCGCGTCGTCAAATTTGGCGGCGGATCGCGCCCCGAGCCGCCGCGCGCACGCGGATTCCGCGGCTCGCGGCTTGGGAACGAGAGTTGCGAACGCGCCGCCCGTGCGTTCGCTCCTGCTGGGCCTCGCGGCCCTTCTCCTGCCGGCCGTCGCGGACGCCGAGCCCTCGCTGTGGTCGTTCGAGGCGCGCCTCGGCGGCGGCCTGGCGATGGGCGGCGGCGGCGGCGCGGCGGCCTTTCGCCTGGCGCCCTTCACCCTCGGCGCGCGCGGGGAATACACCTTCCACGAGCACCCGACCGCGGGCCTGTGGATCGGCGCGCTCGTCGAGGGCGTGGACCGGATCGGCGTCGGCGCCGAAGCCGGCGTCGCGG
Source organism: Myxococcales bacterium (assembly GCA_021784515.1). GTDB lineage: Bacteria > Myxococcota_A > Polyangia > Palsa-1104 > SHYY01 > SHYY01. The sequence goes on from JAJXSP010000037.1 coordinate 10,423, forward strand.
TGCGGCCCTCCAACGGCGGCACGCGGCTCTCCGCCGGCGTCATCACCTTCCTCTTCCCGTACACGCTCGTTGGAGGTTCCGCCTCGGGCGGCTACTGCTACGGCGTGGGCGCCCACAATCACACGTACCTGTGCATGGACGCCGTCCTCAACTTCTTCTTCCTCGGCAGCGACCTGCCGACCGACCGCGTCGCCGCGCAGCTCCTCCTCGTCGGCGCGCTGAGGTTCGATGCGCTTTGAAGCACTCCTCTTCGCCGGCGCCGCGGCGACGCTGGCGGCGTGCGGCGGCCCGTGCACCCGCAACAGCGACTGCCCGACCGGCCTGATCTGTGGCCCTGTCACCGTCTGCGTGTTGCCGCCGGACATGCTGGTCGTGGACGCCCTGCCGCCCGACGCCACGGGCGGAGACGGCGCGGTGGACGCCGGCCCTCCCGATCAGCACGCGGCCACCCCCGACGGCGACGAGCGCCCCGATGGGGGCGCCGCGGATGGTGGCGCGCCGGACGCCGCGGTCCCGGACGCGGGCCCCTCCGACGGTGGCTCCGATCTCCGCGCGTCCGACGGCGCACCCAAAGATTGAGGCCGGCGCCGAGCCGCCCGCCTCCGGCTCCGCCCGTCGCTGGCGCGATCGAGGGCGACGGGTGCATCGGTGGTTGCGCGACGGCGGAGCGGCGTGCTTAATGTCCGGCGGGTACGGGTCGGACGACGGTGCACCGCGAATGCTCTTCTCCTCCATTCTCCATTATCGGGGCCTGATCGCGGCGAGCGGCTCTCTGGAAATCACCACCGAGCGGCTCCGGTTCACGCCCTCGGGCTGGCTCGATCGGATCACCGGTGCCGGCCAGACCTGGGAGCTGCCGCTGCTGTCGATCGGGCGGGCGACGCTGCAGGGCCGCATCGATCGCCGCCTGGTCATCGGCGCCGGCGGCGAAGAGCAGGTCCTCGGCGGCGGGCACCTCGAGGAGTGCCTGGCGGCGGTGATCGAGCACCACATGGCGGCCGAGAGCCAGTGGGGCGAGGCTCGCCGCGAGCTGCGCGGGATGTCGCTCCTCGAGCGGTGGGCTTCGGTGCTCGGGCTCGATTCGACCCACCTCCCGGAGGTGCCGGCCTGCGAGCTGGGGATGCTCCAGGGGCCGTGGCGCGGGGCCCACTTCGGATGGCTCCTCGTGCTCGATGGGCTGCGCTTCCTGCCCATCGGGCGGGCGCGCGAGACGCCCGACGCGTGGCAGCTCGAGGCGGGCGACCTCGAGCAGCCGGCCTACGACGAGGAGCGCCAGCTCACGCTGCCCGGCGATCGGGTCTTCTTCCCGTCTCAGGGGGACGCCGGGCTGCGCCGCCTTCGCTCGGCCTGGCGGAACCTGCGCACGTGGGGGCCGGTCCCCGCCGGCTACACCACGCGGCGCGCCACCTATCGGTCGCGACCGACGGTGCCGCCGGCGGCCGTGCTGCGCGTGCTCGAGCCGGCCGACGCGCTCCCTCCGCCGGCCGAACGCGATCCCGGCGAGGACACCCTCCCCGATCCGCCGGTCGACAGCGCACCCGTTCCGGATCCCTATTCGCTCGACGACCCGTCCCTCGCCGGCGTCGCCCCCGAGGTGCCGGTCGGCCTCTCCGTCGTCGAGCGCCGCGTCCATGGCGAGCTGCGCGATCTGTCCGGCGGCGGCGCGCGCGTCGCGGTGTCGGAGGCGGTCGAGCCCGGCGACGAGGTGTTCCTCGAGGTGCCGGGGCTCATCCCGGGGAAGGCCTTCCACGCCTTCGCGATCCACGCGCGCGAGGTGGCCGGACCGCACGTCAACGGCCGCTACTGGCTCGTCGGGCTGCGCTTCGACGGCCTCTTGCCGCCCGAGCAGAACCTGATCGACAAGCTGGTGATGCTGTTCCAGCGCGCCGAGCTGGCCGAGATGGCGCCGCGGCTGAAGGAGCCGGACGAGAAGTGAGTCCGCTACCCGCCCGCGAGCAGCCGCAGCCCCTCGGCGGCGAGCGCGTGGCCGGGTTCGCGGACGACCGCCTCGCGCCACCACCGCGCCGCGCCCGCGACGTCGCCGCCTTCGAGCGCGGCGTGGCCGAGCCAGTAGCAGGGTTCGGCGAGCGACGGGCTCCCGGCCTGCCACGCCTCGAGCGTCGCGCGCCCCTCCGACGGCGAGCGCGCCAGCAGCGCGAGGATGCTGCGATGCAGCAACCGACGGAGCGCATCGTCGTCGGGAGCGCGCTCGATCGCCTGACGCAGCGCCTCGACGGCGGCCGCGGCCTGCCCCTCCTCGAGCCGGAGCATGCCGAGGAGCCGGAGCGCCGTCGTATCGTCCGGCGGAGCCTCGCGCGCGGCCTGCGCGAGGTGCGCGATCGCCTCGGCGCGCCGCCCGAGGTGAGCCAGCGCGACCGCCAGCAGCGTGCGCCCCTCGTGCGCCACCACCTCCGGGCTCACCACGACGGGGAACGGATCGCCGTCCGTCGGGACGCAGCGCACGAGGTCGTCGGCCGCGCCCGCCGCATCGCGGCGCGAAAGAAGCATCTGCCCGCGCAGGAAGCGCAGGTCGGGCGAGCGGGGGAAGAGGGCAATGCCGCGCTCGACGATCTGCTCCGCCCCGGCGTCGTCGCCGCGCAGGCGCAGCGCCTTGCAGAGATCGACGTGCAGGTGGAGCACGTAGTCCTCGTGCTCGCCGCTCCGCCCCGACGCCGCGAACCGCTCCAGCGCCCGCCGGTACGAGGCGATGCGCTCCTCGGGCGCGGCCTGCTCGCGGCCGAGCGCGAACCAGGCGAACGGATCGTCCGGCCGCGAGGCGACGAGCGCGTGGGCGAGCCGCAGGTTGCGTGCGCCCTTGTCCTTCCGCGCCGCGCGCTCGGCGGTGTAGCCGTGGTGCAGGATGCGCGCGCCCGCGAGCTGCCCGGTGGCGACGCGCTCCTCGGCGACGGCGACGATCTGCTCGTGCAGCGCGCCGCGGTAACGCATGCCGGGCAGGTCGCGGCGGAACATCCGGAACACGCGGTAGTCGGTGAAGCGGCCCCCGTCGAGGAGGTTGCGAAGCGGCAGCGACCAGCCCGCGCGCGCCTCGTCCAGCACCGCGCGCGCGAGCGAGGACGGCTCCTCCACCACCAGCTCCTCGTCGGCGTCGAGCACCAGCGCCCACGGCCGCGTGGCGGCCTCGAGCGAGGCGTTGCGCGCCGCCGCGAAGTCGTCGCACCAGGCGAAGGGGATCACGCGCGCGCCGAAGGAGGCGGCGATCTCCGGCGTGCGGTCGTGCGAGCCGGTGTCCACCACGACCACCTCGCCGACCGCGTCGCGCGCCGAGGCGAGGCAGCGCCCGAGGCAGTCCTCCTCGTCGCGGACGATCATGCACAGCGCGATGCGCTCGCGCGCCGCGTCCATCAGACCGCCTCGTCGAGCAGCGGCAGCGCGCGGTCGCGCTCCGACACGATCGCGTCGGCGATCGGCCACGGGATGGCGAGCGCCGGGTCGTCGAAGCGCACGCCGCGCGCCGCCTCGGGACGGTAGGGCGCCGCCATCTGGTAGAAGACCTCGGTGTCGTCGGCGAGCGTCTGGAAGCCGTGCGCGAAGCCGCGCGGCACGTAGAGCGCGCGGCGCGAAGCGGCGTCGAGCTCGAGGGCGACGAAGCGCCCGCGCGTCGGCGAGCCGGGGCGCAGGTCGACGATCACGTCCCACATCGCGCCGCGCGTGCAGCGCACCAGCTTCGCCTCCTCGTGCGGCGCCGCCTGGAAGTGGAGCCCGCGCAGCGTGCCGCGCGCGCGGTTCCACGAGACGTTGCACTGCGCCACCGCCGGCTCGAGTCCGCGCGCCGCGAACTCCTCGGCGCAGAAGGTCCGCGCGAACAGCCCGCGCTCGTCCTGCCGCGCCTCGATCTCGACGAGGAATGCGCCGGCGAGCGCGGTCTCCGAGAACCGCATCACTTCAAGGGCCTTCGGCCCCCCCGTCCTGCGGCGGCGCCCCAGTCAGGCGCGGCTCCGGCACCGGGATGATGAAGCGCCCGCCGCGGCGACGGTACTCGGCCTGCTGCGCGAGGATCTCGTCGGCGAAGTTCCACGAGAGGAGCAGCGCGACATCGGGCATCGCCTCGACGAGGCGCTCGGGCACGACGATCGGAACGCGCGCGCCGGGCATGTAGCGCCCCTGCTTGTGCGGGCTGCGATCGACGACGAAATCGATCGATTCGGCGCCGAGGCCGCAGGTGTTGAGCAGCGTGGCGCCCTTGGCCGCGGCGCCGTAGGCGGCGATGCGCCGGCCGGCCGCCTTCAGCTCGCCGACCAGCGCGCGCAGCGACGAGCGGAGCGCCTCCACACGCCGCGCGAAGTCGGCGTAGAACTCCGGCCGATCGACGCCCCAGCGCGCCTCTTCGTCGAGCAGCGCGCGCACCGCCTCGGACGGCGTCCGCCCGCGCACCGCCGGCGCGGCGTGCACCTGGAGCGAGCCGCCGTGGATCGGCACGCGCGCCACCTCCTCGATGATCAGGTCGTGCCGTCGCAGCAACCGGTCGAGCGCGGTGAGCGAGAAGTAGCAGAGGTGCTCGTGGTAGATGGTGTCGAACTCGCACCGGTCGATCATGTCCTTGACGTAGGGCGCCTCGATCACGACGAGGCCCTCGTCCTTGACCAGCGTGCGGAAGCCGCGTACCACGCCGTTGAGGTCCGCGACGTGCGCCAGCACGTTGTGCGCGTGGATCACGTCGGCGGCGCAGGAGCGGCGCAGATCTTCGGCGAGCGACGCCCCGAAGAAGTCGTTGCGGGTGGGGATGCCGCGCAGGGCGGCGACGCGGGCGATGTTGGTCGCGGGCTCGATCCCGAGCACCGGCACCCCGGCGTCGAGGTAGTTGCGGAGCAGGTAGCCGTCGTTGCTCGCCACCTCGACGACGAGGCTGCGCCCGTCGAGCCGGCGCGCGACACGCAGGCGCTCGGCGAGCCCTCGCGCGTGCGCGAGCATCGTGTCGGAGAACGAGGAGAAGTAGCGGTAGTCGCGGAACAGGATCTCCGGCGGCACCGTCTCCGTGATCTGCACCAGCGCCGAACCCGGCGCGAGCACCAGCTCGAGCGGCCACGTCGGCTCGGGCGTCGCGAGGTCGGCCTCGGTGAGGAGCGCGTTCGCCAGCGGCGTGCGGCCGAGGTCGAGGATCGGGACGACCTCCGTCTCGCCCGAGGAGCGGCAGGCGAAGCGCGCGCTCACCCCCGTGCTCCGAGGAAGCCGCTGTACCACTCGATCGTGCGCACGAGCCCTTCGTCGAGCGAGAAGAGCGGCGCCCAGCCCAGCACCTCGCGCGCCTTCTTCGCCGAGAGGTACTGGCGGCGGATCTCGTTCGACGCCTCGTTGCGCACCTCGGGCACGAGCGAGGAGCCCATCACCGCCAGGATGCGGTCGACCATCGCGCGCACGCTGAGCTGGATCTCGTTCGAGAAGTTGAACGCCTCGCCGCGCAGGCGATCCGGCGCGGCGGCGAGCTTCTCGGCGAGGAGCATGTAGGCCGCGGCGCCGTCCTCGACGTAGAAGTAGTCGCGCACATAGCTGCCGTCGGAGCGGATCACCGGGCGCTCGCCGCGCAGCACCGAGCGGATCGTCCCCGGCACGACGCGGTTCCAGTTGAGGTCGGCGCCGCCGTAGAAGTTGCCGCACCGGGTGATCGCCACCGGCGTGCCGTAGCTCTTCGCGTAGGTCTGCGCGATCAGGTCCGCGCACGACTTGCTGACGTCGTAGGGGTGGCGGCCGCGCAGCTCGGCGCGCTCGTCGTAGGGCAGCTCCTCGTGGTCGCCGTAGGCCTTGTCCGACGAGGCGAACACGATCTGCTTGACCCGCGCGCTGCGCCGGCACGCCTCGAGGAGCGCCCAGGTGCCGCCGATGTTCGACTCGAACGTCGAGACGGGGTTGCGGTTGGCGATGCCGACGAGGGTCTGCGCGGCGAGGTGGAAGACGGTGTCGATCTCGTACTCGCCGAGCGCGCGCTCGAGGAGCGCCTGGTCGCGGACGTCGCCGCGGACGCAGCGCGTGCGCGCCGCGGTGCCCGAGCGATACAGCTCGCTCATCGGCACCTCGTCGCGCACCAGGCAGACCACGTCGGCGCCCGCCTCGACGAGCCGCCGCGCGAGGTGCGATCCCAAAAGCCCCGTGGCGCCGGTCACCAGCACCGGCCGGTCCAGCCAGAACGCGCTCCGGTGGGCAGGCGCGGGCGCGCTCATCGCCAGATCTTCCAGGGCGCGGTGCCGCTCTGCCACTCCGCCTCGAGCTGCCGCTTGTCGCGCAGCGTATCCACGCACTGCCAGAAGCCGTCGTGTCGGTATCCGCCCAGCTGGCGCTCGGCGGCGAGGCGCGGCAGGACGTCCCCCTCGAGCGACGTGTCGTCGCCGCCGCGGAGGTAGTCGAGCACGCCCGGCTCGAGGACGAGGTAGCCGCCGTTGATCCAGCCCTCGCCCGCCTGCGGCTTCTCGGTGAACGCGGCGACCAGGTCGCCGTCGAAGAAGAGGCCGCCATACCGTGCCGGCGGGCGCACCGCAGTCACCGTCGCGAGCTTGCCGTGCGAGCGGTGGAAGCGCAGGAGCTTCCCGATGTCGACGTCGGAGATGCCGTCGCCGTAGGTGACGATGAAGGTGCCGGGCGAGAGGTGCTGCTGCAGGCGGTGGACGCGTCCGCCGGTGTTCGAGAGCTGCCCGGTCTCCATGAGGTGGACCAGCCAGTCCTCGGTCTGGCGGGCGTGGCGCTCGACGCCGCCGGTGGCGGTGCCGACGGTCATGCTGCCGGTGAGGGTGTGGTAGTCGAGGAAGAACTGCTTGATGACCTCGCCCTTGTAGCCGAGGGCGACGAAGAACTCGCGCAGCCCCCAGGCGCCGAAGTGCTTCATGATGTGCCAGAGGATCGGCCGCTCGCCGATCTCGACCATCGGCTTCGGCCGCACCTCGGTCTCCTCGGCGAGGCGGGTGCCGAGACCGCCGGCCAGGATCACGACCGGGACGCCGGCGACGGGATGGGAGGCGGTGGGCTCGTCGGGCGCGCGCATCGCGCCCAGTATGAGGGAAAAGCCGCGGACGAGCGAGAAAGCCGCCTGCGCGATCAGCGCCAGGCCGGCAGCACCGCATGGGCGAGGCGCGCCGCGGCGCACGCGTCGCTGACGCCCGCCTGCGCGCAGTTGATCGCGAGCTGGGCGCCCTGGAGCACCGGGCCCTGCACGGGCCGCGGCGGCTCCGTCCTCGGCGGCGGGATCGCGTCCGTCGGGATGGCGAGGCCGAACCTGGCCGCCAGCCGACCCATGTCGTCGATGATGCGGTCCCTCGTGCCGGGATTGCGATTGACGTTCGCGGCCATCGCGCGGAGGAGCGTCGCCGGGTCGAACTCGAAGGCAGCGTCGTCGGGAAAGAACAGGCGCTTGAGGCGGAGGTTCTCGTAGGCGAAGCAGATCTCGAGGCTCGGAGAGTCGACGAGCAGCTCGTTGAGGAGATCCTCCCAGTGGCCGGTCTCGCGCTTGAACATCGCCGCGGCGCCGTCGGACAGATCGCCGTAGACGAACGAGGTGCCGGTGCTGCTCCCGGAGTTGCCGGTGAGCGAGAGGCCCCGCGCGCTGAGGAGGTAGCGGTCGGTGAATCGGGCGTTGACCACCCCCGACATCACGTCGGGCGACATGGTCAGGAAGTAGCGCCCGTGCTGCGCCTTCACGCGCGCGATGACGTCGCGGTGGACGAAGGAGTTGTAGATCCCCGGCAGCGGGCCGTAGTCGCACTTCCATTCCCAGTAGAGGCGCAGCATCGACCGCGACTCGTAGATCCGGACCGACTGGTCGAGGTTCACGTACAGCCGGTCGCGGTGCCACGGCACGATCGCGTCGGGCCACCAGTACGCGGACTTCAGCCACGAGATGATCGGCACGCGCTGATCGCGGAGCAGCCGGTCCGCCAGCTCGATCCCGTCGGGGGCGAGCGCGTCGTCGTCGCCGAGGATGAACACGTACTCGCCGGTCGCCTGCGCGAGGCCCAGCTCCCAGTTGTCCGCCATCGTGAGGCGCTCCGGCGCGCGGACGTAGCGGAGGTGCCGGTTCGCGAGCCGATCGACCACCTGCCTCGTCTCCGGGCTCGAGAAGTTGTCCATCACGACAAGCTCGTAGTCGTCGTGCGGCTGCTCGAGCACGCTGCGGATGGCGAACTCGAGCGTGCGATGCCGCTCGCGGGTCGGGATGACGATCGAGAAGGTCGGTCGGTCGGGCACGCGGGCCTCCATTCACATGGGGCGCTGGGCGAGGGTGAGGAGCCCGCCGCCGAAGCGGGCGCGGATGGTCGCACGCCGTCTGGCCATCTCCTCGCCGAGGAAGCCGACGCGGGCCAGCGCGTCGAGCGCGCTCTCGGCGCTGCGTCCCGTGTAAAAGGAGGAGAGGGCGCGCAGCCGCTCGTGCTGCTCGACGACCGCCGCCAGGCACCACGCGCCAGGGTTGCCGCCCGTCGGCACGCCGTCGAAGCGTGGGCACGGCGGCACGAACGGCTCGTCGAGGTCGAGCGCCGCGCCCCGCCCGAAGAGGTCGAGCAGCGCGTCGAGGACGGCCACGGCGCGCGCGCGCATGCCGAGGGCGGACGCGATGCGCGCCGCATTCATCCGCCGCGAGAGCGTCGGCCGCGCGGCGACCGCCTCCGTCGAGAGCGCGAGGGCCTGCTCCAGCCACGCGACGCGCACGGCGGCGGGGAGCGCGCAATCGGTTGCGGCGAGGAATCGATCGAGCGCCCCCTCGTGGGCGTCGAAGCCAGGGGCGCGCCCCGCGCCGCGCCAGTGCGGGAGCAGCGTTGCCGTCGACGCGAGCCGGCCGAGCGCCTGGCGCCACAGCCCGCGCGGTGGCGCGCCCACCGTGCCGGCGGAGAGCGCGAGCAGGCCGCGCGCCTCGAGGCTCGCCGCCCGATCGGGCTTGCAGAAGAAGGCATTGCGCTGGAACGGATCGAGCGCCGCGGGGTCGGCGATCGGCGCCAGCACCGACGGGCCGGGGACGAGCCGGTAGGGCGCGTAGCCGAGCGCGCGGAAGGCCTCGAAGAGCCCCTCGCTGACGACGCCGCCGTGGCGCAGCCCGGTCATCACCAGCGGCGACTCCTCGGCGAAGAAGCGCGCGCCGCCGTCGACGATCCGCACCTCCTCGCCGTCCGTGTCGATCTTGAAGAAGTCGATCGCGCGGAGGTCGGCCTCGGCGGCGATCGCGTCGAGCGAGAGCACGCGCACGCGATCGGAGACCGCGCCCGCGGCCGACGGATTCGAGGTCAACGTCGCCAGCTCGCTGCCTCCGGTGGTGTGGAGCGTCGCCTCGCCCGAGCGGTTCGAGAGCGCCGCCTCGACGACGGCGAGGTTCCCGAGCCCGTTGCGCGCGGCTCCGGCGCGCAGGAACGTCGCGGTGCGAGGCCCCGGCTCGAAGGCCCACGCGCGCCCCGCTTCGCCGACGAGGCGCGCCGCGACGAGGGCGTCGACGCCGTCGCCCGCGCCGCCGTCGATCACCCGCTCGCCGGGGCGCAGCAGGCGGCGCACGAACGGCAGCTCCTCCTCGAACCAGTCGCCCTGCTCGCGCAGCACGTAGGCGGTGGCGTTCTCGAGGGCGCGCGGCACGGCGACCTCGGTCCCGTCGGCGAGCGAAAGGAAGTCGCGCTCGTCGTCGCGCGGCAGCGACGGCGGCGCGGGCTGCGGACGCGGCGGCGCGCCCTCGCAAAAGCGGGTCCACGCGCGGCGAAGGGCCTCCGCGAGGTCGCGGGCGAGGCGCGCCGGGTCGCCGGCCGGGCAGCGATAGAAGCGCTCGGGCAGCGACGCCCGCAGCGCGACGACGCGCGTG
>JAJXSP010000462.1 GCA_021784515.1 Myxococcales bacterium
CGCCACGCGATCACCGTCGAGGACGTCGAGCTCGCCATCGTGCGGCACGCCGACAGATCAATCCTCTCGGGCGTGTGCCCTCGCGTCGCGCGGTTCGCAGCGATGGACGCTGCGCGGCGCGCCGTCGCGCGTGATGCGCGGCGCCTGGGCGCGCTGATCGTCGAGCGCCGCTTCGGCGACCTGCGCGTCAACGTGCCTCTGCTGCCGTGGGCCAGCGCGTGACCTCTTCCCTCGACTCGGCCCGGAATCTCCGCGCGCTCATTCCCGGCGTGAGCCTGATCCCGATCCCGTTCAAGGCGAAGGCGCCCACGCTGCGCGGCTGGCCCGATCTCCGGCTCGGCGACGACGATCTCTCGCGCCACTTCAACGGCAAACCACAGAACCTCGGCGTGCTCCTCGGCGAGCCATCTGGGGGGCTCGTCGACGTCGATCTGGACGTCGCCGAAGCGATCCCGCTCGCGCCGCTGTTCCTGCCCGCGACTGTCACCTTCGGACGCCCGAGCAAGAGGCGCTCGCACTACCTCTATCGCGCGACCGGAGCGACCACCGAGAAGTTCACCGATCCCGTCGACGGCGCGATGCTCCTCGAGCTCCGATCGACCGGGTGCCAAACCGTGTTCCCCGGCTCCGTGCATCCGAGCGGCGAGGCAATCGACTTCGACGGCGACGGCGAGATCCCGACGCTCGCTGAGGGCGACTTCCTGCGGATCCTGGAGCTGGCCGCGGCCACCCTGCTGGTGCGGCACGGCGTCGACACTACCACCGTCTGCGATGCCGTCGACGCGGGGAGCCTCGACGGGCTCGACGTGCCGGCGGCCGTCGCCGACAAGGCGCGCGAGTGGCTCGGCATCGCGCGGAAGCCGGCCGCGCCGGCGCCGACTCGCCACGCCTCCGGCGATCGCGATTTGCTGCTCCGCCGCGCTCGCGCCTACGTGGCCCGGATGCCGGCGGCGATCTCTGGGCAGGGTGGGCACATGGCAACCCTCGACGTCGCGCTCGCCCTGGTGCGCGGCTTCGCCCTCGTCGACTCCGACGTGTACCGGATCCTCGCCGAATACAACCAGCGGTGCGAGCCGCCGTGGAACGAGAAGGAGCTGCGGCACAAGCTCGCGGACGCGGCGAAGTCGACCCGTGTTCCGTCGGGCTATCTCCTCGACGATCCCGATCGGTCCCTGCGCTCGCCGGTGCGCGCGAGCGCGCCGCGCGGCGCGACGGCCCCGCAGGCTCCCGCGCAGCCCAGCGGCGGCGACGGGAACGGCGTCGAGCCGAAGCCGGAGATCGTAATCTCCGTCGACGAGGCTGCAGTCGCCGATCAGACGCTCGAGCACCTCGCGTCGGCGTCGAACCTCTACCGGCGCGGTGGAAGCCTGGTGCACGTCGTCGACGACGAGGCCGGGAGCAAGGCGAAGGTCGACCGCGCGCCCGGCGCACCGCGCATCGTGCAGATGCCGCCGGCGCGCCTGCGCGAGATCATCGCGTCGGAGGTGCGGTGCGTTCGCGTCGACTCCGACGGGGCGCGCGTCGCGGTGCACCCGCCTGCGTGGCTGGTCGCGTTGACCGAGGCGCGCGGCGAGTGGCCGATGTTGCCGCCGCTGCTCTCCGTCATCGAGGCGCCCACGTTGCGCCCCGACGGCTCGATCCTCGACGTCCCGGGATACGACGAGGCCACGGGCATCCTCTATCGCCCGACGGCGCGCTTCCCGCGGATCGAGCCGAAGCCGTCCCGCGATCGCTGCCGCGCAGCCGTCGGGGCGCTCGCCGAGCTGGTGGCGGACTTCCCATTCGAGAAGCCGGCGCACCGTTCGGCGTGGCTTGCCGCGCTGCTCTCCGTCGTCGGGCGGTTCGCCTTCAACGGACCGGCGCCGCTCTTCCTGATCGACGCGAACGTGCGCGGCGCCGGCAAGTCGCTGGCTGCCGACGTGATCGCCCTCGTAGCGACGGGGCGCTCCGCGGCGCGCATGGCGCCCGGCGACGACGACGACGAGCTGCGGAAGAAGATCACGTCGCTCGTCGTCGGCGGCGACCGGCTGATCCTGATCGACAACATCATCGGCGCCCTCGGCGGCGCGAGCCTCGACGCGGCGCTCACCGGCGACGAGTGGACCGACCGGATCCTCGGGACCAACGGCATGGTCCGCCTCCCGCTGACCGCGGTTTGGCTGGCGACCGGGAACAACGTCATGCTGAAGGGCGACACGTCGAGGCGCGCCGCTCACATTCGGATCGCGTCGCCCGACGAGCTGCCGGAGGAGCGCAGCGGCTTCCGGTTCCCCGACCTGCGCGCGTACGTGCGCCAGCAGCGCGCGCGCCTCGTCGTCGAGGCCCTGACCATCCTGCGCGGCTACTTCGCCGCCGGCCGTCCCGTGATGAACCTGCCGCCGTGGGGCTCGTTCGAGGCGTGGTCGGCCGTGGTGCGCAATGCCCTCGTGTGGGTGGGCGAACCGGATCCGGGGGCGACACGCGAGGAGCTGCGCCGCGAGTCCGACACGGAGGTGATGGCGCTGCGCACGTTGATCACCGGCTGGGCCGAGTTCGTCGAGGCGCAGGGCGCCCCGTGCACCGTGCGTACGGCGCTCGTCGAGCTGGGCCGATTCCCCGAGTCGTACGTCGCCCTGCGCACCGCGCTCGCCGACCTGACCGCCTCGCCGCCCGACAAGCTGCCGACCGCGCATCGTGTCGGGTTCGTACTGCGCAAGTTCCGTGACCGTGTGGTGGGCGGCCGGGCGTTGACCTCACCGGGCGAGGACCGCAACGGCGTGGCGCTCTGGACCGTCAAGGAGGCCGGGTAATGCGGGGAATGCGGGGAATGCGGGGAATGTATAGACCCCTCGCGGGTGAGAGAACGAGTGATCTTATTAGCAACCGGGGGGAAAGATTCCCCGCAATCCCCGCATTCCCCGCAGATCGCGACGCGGCCGGCGCGAGTGTGAACGTCTGCACACCGGCGCACGCCCCCGCCGAGCACCAGCGGGTACGCGAGCCGCTCCTCGCCGCCCAGGCGCGCCGCCTCGCCGAGCAGTGCCGGCGCGTGACGCGGCCGACCTCGACGCCGAAGCAGGCTGAGCTATTCGTGGGCGCGCAGGGCAGGGCCGCCACGCGCCCAGGGAGCGTTGGGCCACGATGCACGGCGGTAGGCGCGATGGCGCGGCAGGCACCCGCGGTGGAAGGCGCGCAGTGCATCGCGACGAGCGAGCGGCGCGAGGGGGAAGGCGGCCCCGGGAAACTCACAGGTACTGGGACCGACTCGGAAAGGATGGGTGCTGGCGAATCGCGACGCTTCGCTAGTTTTGGGGGCGAAAAAACTGCGGCCCGGGGCCAATTTGCCCCCTCCCGGGCTGCCGCCGCTGTTGGAGGCGCCTCTTGACGCCCGGGCGCGTCTCCCTCCGCCGCCTCGAGCGCCTCACCGGCGCCAGCCGTTCGACGCTGAGGCGTTGGCGCGACGAGGGCAGGCTCGGCGTGGTCGCGTCGGACGGCTCGATGGACGAGGATGCCGTCGACGTTGCTCGCCGCCTCGCGGTGATCCGCGGCAACCGCATCGCGCCGCCGCCGGCCCGCGCGATCGCACCCGCGGATCAGGCGCTCGATGTCGGGCGCGCGCTCGCCGACCTGGTGCGTGGCTTTGTCGGGCCGCCGGGCGACGTCGGGGACCTCGAGCGCGATCGCGCCGAGCTGGGCGCCCTGCGCGCGCTGCTGGTCAACGCGGGTGACAGCGTGGCGCTCTGTGCAGGCGGGGAGCAGCTCGCCGCCGCTGCGCACCACGCCGCCGCTGATCTCGGGCACACCCTGCCGGCGGTCGATGCGCCGGCGTTCGACGTGGCGCGGGCCGACCCGATCCGCGAGCGCTGGTGGTCTGCCGCCGAGACCGCCGTCGACGCGGTCGCGCGCCTGGCCGCGAACGGCAACTGCGAGATCGCCGCGGTGGCCGACCTACTCGACGCTGCCGCTGCCGCCTTCGCTGCGCCGCCCGATGCCACGGAGCAGCCCGCGGACATCGCGCGTGCTGGCCGGCTGGCGAAGGCGAGCGCCGCTGCTGCGGCCATGCTGCGCGAGGCGCTCGAGGAGCCGGCCACCGTCGCCCCGTCGCCGCCCGTCGAGCGCGCCCGGCCGGAGCGACGGGCGCCGAAGCGCGCGAAGCGCGCGAAGCGAAGGAGCACCCGATGATGACCTACCCCGACACCGACGGGCGGCTCTACCTGCCGCGCCCCGGGATGGCCCCGCCTCGCTCGCCCGTTGAGGCCGCTGCGCCGCTGCGCGTTCTCGACGCGCGGATCGCGATCCCATCGGAGAGGCAAGTCGCGCTCGGCGCCGCCCTCTCACGCATCGGACCGACGGTGCACGCGCCATGGACCGGCACCGCGGAGTCAGGGCGCGCCATCCTCGCCGCCGTGCGCGCACACCGACCCGATCTCGTCTTCGCGCAGATCCAATCAGACCCGGGCGACTTCCCCGCGGCCCTGCGCGCCGCCGTCGGCCCGAGCTGCACGCTGGTGCTCTGGACGGGCGACGTGCGGACCTCGGCGACGCAGCCCGTCGAACGCTGGCTCGCTCGCGCCGCCCAGGCCTTCGACCTGGTGCTCGCCGACTCGCTCACCTATCCCCGCAAGCTGGTGCTCGACGAGGGAGCGACCGCGCCATCCGGCTCCCCCGCCTGC
>JAJXSP010000038.1 GCA_021784515.1 Myxococcales bacterium
GAGCGACGAGCAGCCGCGCGACACCCGCGAGGCGCGGTCCTCGGGCGTGTAGGTGCAGTCGTGGATGAGGACGTCGGCGCCGCGGTAGAAGGCGAGCGTGCCCGGGGGCGGCCCCTCGGGCGGGTAGCCGGCGTCGGAGGCGTAGACGAGCGAGCGTCGCTCGGCGCCTGGCTGCCCGCCGATCTCGCCGATCTCCTCCAGGCGGTAGGCGAGCGCCTTGGTCGTGCCGTGCGGGTTGAGGTGGCCGCGGATGAGGAGCCCCGACTCGATGAACTCCTCGTCCTCCTCGACGTTCACCGCCGCCACCTCGATCGTCGAGCCGAGGTTCCGCATCGTCTGCAGCGGCGAGAAGTGCGGGTTCATCTGCCCTTCGAGGATCCCCTCGAGCACGCCTTGCGAGCGGCTCGGCCCGTAGATGGTGAAGCGGTTGCCCGGGATGAAGATGGGCGCGAAGAAGGGGAAGCCCTGGATGTGGTCCCAGTGGGCGTGGCTGATCAGGATCGCCGCGGCGCCGCGCCCCTTGCCGAACCCCGTCGCCATGAGCTGGCGACCGAGCTTGATCGCGCCGGTGCCGCAGTCGAAGATCAGCAGCGCGCCGCCGCGGGTGCGCACGCTCACGCACGAGGTGTTGCCGCCGTAGCGGTTGGTCTCGGGACCGGGCGCGGGGATCGAGCCGCGCACGCCGTGGAAGGTGGCCTCCATTACCCGAGTCCCAGCTCCAGCGACTCGGCCGCGGCGACGAGCTGTACGCGCGTCTTCTTGCGGCACGCGGCGAGGACGAGGTCCAGCTCCTCGTCGCTGCGCTCGGGCGCGTGGTGGAACAGCGCCAGCGTCTTCGCGCCGGCCGCCTCGGCGATCTCGATCGCGTCCTCGGGGCAGGAGTGGCCCCAGTGCGGGCGCGACACGTACTCCTCGGGCGTGAACTGCGTGTCGTAGATGACGAGGTCGGCGCCCTCGCACAGCCGAACCACGCCGTCGCGCATGGCCCGCAGCTTGGCGGCGTCCTCGGGCTTGAGCGGATCGCCCGGCCGCGGCGGCTGACGGATGAACTCCTTGTCGATGAGGATGTCGCGGAACGGGGCGGTATCGGTGACGTAGGCGACGGAGCCACCCTCGCAGTCGAGCCGGTAGGCGAGCGCGCTCCACGGGTGGTTCAGGCGCGCGCAGCGCACCCGCACCGGCCCGATCTCGAAGCGCGTGTCCTCGGACAGCTCGCGAAAGGCCACCTCGGCCTGCACCTTGTCGAACGGCACCGTGAAGTAGGGCGAGTCGCTCTGCGAGGCGAAGATCGCCGAGAGGTGCTGGTCGTCGCGCTGCTTCGCGTAGACGTGGAAGCGGTTGCCCTTCTGGTAGAGCGGCGCGAAGAAGGGCAGCCCCTGGATGTGGTCCCAGTGGGTGTGCGAGACGAGCAGGTGCGCCTCGCCGCTTCCGGCGCCGAACTCGCCCGCCATCATCTCCTTGCCGAGGCGGCGGATGCCGGTGCCGGCGTCGATGATGACGCGCGGGCCGCCGTCGAAGGGGCGCACCTCGACGCACGAGGTGTTGCCGCCGTAGCGGTTGGTCGACGGGCCGGGCACCGGATACGAGCCGCGGACCCCCCAGAAGCGCACCTTCATGCGCCCGTTCTCCGACGGCCCGGCGCCGAGGCGGGCTTCGTCTCACGGCCCATTCCGGGGCACGGTATCACGCAGCTTCCGGAAATTCCATTTTACGGTCCCGGTCGCAACGCCGATCACCGAGCGCGTGCCCTCGGGCTGCGTGAACGGGAGGCGCGAGCTGCGCGGACGATCAGCCGGTCCCGAAGGCGAGGTTGGCGACCCACACGGCGGCGCCGACGGCGATCCACCACGGCCGCGCCCGCAGCGCGCGCGGCACCGGGCGCCCGGCGGCGGCGCAGGCCAGCCACGCCATCGTCACGCCGAACACCAGCGCGAGGACGAGCGGCGCGAGCGGGTGGAGGTGCAGCGCGCCCGCGACGTCGTGCCGGGCGAGGCGCAGCGTCGCGCGGGTCATGCCGCACAGCGGGCAGCGCCGCCCGGTGAGCAGCCGGAACGGGCAGGTGATCGGGCCATCCTCCGACCAGGCGAGCCGCTCGGGCGCCACCGCGCCGACGAGCGCCAGCCCCGCCAGCCCCGCCGCCAGCAGCGCCAGCGTCACCGCCGCCGCGAGACGCTCGCCTCGCCCCGTCGGTGAGCGCAAAGGAGCGACCGCCCGGCGCGTACGCACCAAAGGAGTATAGACCGCCCCATTCACCCCCGTTATCATCCCGCCAAAGCGAGGAGGCTCCCATGGCGTTCTGCCCGCGTTGTGCCGCTCCGAACATCGACACCGCCGTCGCCTGCGCCGCATGCGGCGCGCCGCTCTCCGCCGCTCCAGGAGCGCCCGTCCCGCCCATCGCCGGCCTCGGCCCCGGCCCTGCGACCCCGTCCTTCGACGCCTCGCTCGCGCCTCGCACCAACGGCCTCGCCATCGCCGGCTTCGTCACCTCGATCCTGTGCGGCGTCGTCGGGCTGATCCTCTCGATCGTCGCCTACAACCAGTGCAAGAAGTCGAACGGGCAGCTCAAGGGCGAGGGGCTCGCCATCGCCGGCATCATCATCGGCGGGGTGAACATAGTGCTCGGCATCATCCTCCGCGCCGCCGCGCACTGATCCCGCCTCCCGTCGGCGCGCTAAGATGCGCCGATGTCCGATTCCCCTCTCGTCATCTTCGGCTGCGGCTACGTGGGAACGCGCCTCGCCCGCGCTGCGCTTGCGACGGGCCGTCCGGTGCGCGCCTGCGCCCGCGGCGTGGCGCGCCTCGAGCCGCTGCGCGAGCTCGGCGCCGAGGTCGTCTTCATCGACGCCGCGCGGCCCAAGCAGTTCGGCCCGGCGCTCGTCGGCACGATGGGCGCGACGGTGGTCTACTCGGTGCCGCCGCCCGCCGACGTCCCCGCCGGCGAATCGGTGCGCCGCGCCACGCAGGCCGCGCTCTCCCACGGCGCGCGCGCCTTCATCTACCTCGGCACCTCCGGCCTCTACGGCGTCCGTCGCGACGACGACTGGGTGGACGAGGACACCAACATCGCGCTCGACGACGGGGCGATGGCTCCGCGCATCTCCGACGAGTCGGCGGTGCAGGCCGCCGCCGCCGCGGGGCTGCGCACCTGCGTGCTCCGCCTCGCCGCGATCTACGGCCCCGGCCGCGGCGTGCGCCAGCGCCTGCGCAAGGGCGACTACAAACTCATCGACGGCGGCGAGCACTTCATCTCGCGGATCCACGTCGACGACCTGGTGCAGGTGATCCTCGCGGCCGAGGAGAAGGCGCCGCCCGGAGCGCTCTACCTCGTCGGCGACGACCACCCGACGCCGCAGAAGGAGGTCGCGCTGTGGCTGTGCGCGCGGCTCGGCTTTCCGCCGCCGCCGTCGCAGCCGGTGTGGGGGCAGGGCGCCGGACGCACCGTGCAGCGCGGCCGCCGCCTGCGCAACGACCGGATGAAGCGTGAGCTCGGGGTGACGCTGCGCTACCCGTCGTACCTCGAGGGCGAAGCGGCGATCGAGGCGGAGGAGGCCGGGCTGTCCACGCCGCCCCCACCCGTCGCGAGCGTTGCGCCCGCGGCGGCGGCGGAGCCTCCCGCGGCGACGGTGGAGGCGCCGGCCGTCCCGCGGTGGCACGAGGTGTGGACCGACGCGAGCGGCGCGCGCCTGGTGCTCCTGCGCGCGCTCTCCGACGACGCGCTCGAGGCGATCGATTCGCGCGGCGCCGCCCCCAGCGCGCGCTTCGCCAGCTACGACGAAGCGCGCGCCACCCTCGGGCGCGACCTGCGGCGCGTCGAGGGGCGCTGGCCGACGACGTAGCGCGCTAGGCGCCCTGCGAGCGCAGCGCCCAGCCGATCATGCGGTAGAGCAGCCGCGCGCCGACGTTGGCGTCCCACTCGTCGTCGGCGTCGGGGCCGGGCGCCACTTCGTTCAGGTCGAACCCGACGATGCGCCGCCCCGAGGCCACCACGCGCCCGAGGAGGTGGCTCGCCTCGGCGAAGCCGAGCCCACCCGGCACCGGCGTCCCGGTGTGCGGGCACAGCGACGGATCGAGGCCGTCGATGTCGAACGACACGTACACGCGCTCGGGCAGGTCGGCGACGATGCGCTCGCACTGCGCGCTCCAGGTCTCGCCGTCGAACTGCCGGGCCCGCAGCGCGCCGTCGAAGTGGGTGACGACGCGCCCGCGCGACCCCTCGATGAACGCACGCTCCGCCTCGCCGAAGTCGCGCACCCCGACCTGCACGATGCGCCGCACGCGCGGCAGGCGCGTGGCGACGTTGAACATGATCGACGCGTGCGACCAGGCGAAGCCCTCGTAGGCCTCGCGCAGGTCGGCGTGCGCGTCGACGTGGAGCACCCCGAGGTCGCCCGCGTGCTCGGCGACCGCGGCGATGGCGCCGAACACCGACGAGTGATCGCCGCCCACCACTCCGACGAGCTTCCCGCGCTCGAGGTGCTCGCCGACGGCGCACCGCAGCCACTCGTTCAGCCACGCGCCCTGCTCGTTGACGAGGCCGAGCGCGCGCTCGAGCGCCGGATCGCCCTGGACGAGGCCCCGCTTCGCGATCACCTGCTCGGCCGCGCTCCGCGCCTGCGCGTTGCGCGCGATCACCTCGGGCGACTCCTCGCACAGCGCGATGCCGGCCTGCCACGGCCGGCCGGTGTCGAGGTCGAACAGGTCCACCTGGAGCGAGGCGCGCTGGATCGCGCGCGGCCCCTTCGCGGCGCCCGCGCGATACGAGGTGGTCGCGTCCCACGGCACGGGGATCAGCACCACCCGCGCCTCCTCGGCGGAGTGCGGGAGGCCATAGATCCCGGCGTCGGGGTCCGCCGCGGCGTCGGCGTCGAACGGCTGTCTGCGATCGCTCATAGGAAGGCGTGCGAGTGTGTCACGGGGCGCGGGAGGAGAAGCGGGATTCCGTCGCTCCCGCGGCGCGCGGAGGGGACGCTCTACCCGTTGACGACGCGCAGGCGGAGCTTGCCGTCCTCGTTCAGCGAGGCGACGTAGTCCGGCACGCCGGGCACGCGCGTGGTGAGCGGGTTCGTGTACTCCGGCAGCTCGAGGTCCTGGCCCTTGGCATACACCGGGTGCCGACCGTGCTTCTGGTACCAGTCGGAGACGGTGGCGTTGGCGAGCATCTTCTCGACGATGTTCCGCCAGCCCGCGCCGGTGTTGTAGGCGCAGAACGAGATCTCCCCCATCTGGGTGCCGTAGGGGATGATGCACATCTCGGTTCGCCGGAAGTCGTAGTTGAACAGGTCCTGGAACCACATCCCGGCGACGAACAGCACGCGCCACGGGAACTCGTCGGCGTCGGTCTCGAACTCGCCCACCTGCTTGCCGCGCGCGCCGGTCTGCGAGAGGAACTGCCGCACGAGGTCGGCGAAGGTGTAGCCGGGCGGCGCCTTGTCGGGGCGGAAGTTGCGCAAGAGCGACATCGCGATCTGCGCCGCGATCACCGCCTTCGGCTGGGCGCCGTCGGCGATCACCGTGATGTCCTTCAGCATCTGCTCCATGTCGACGAACTCCGACAGCGGCACCATCTGCTTCGTCTTCTTGTTGACGAAGAGGATCGTGCCCACGCCGCAGTTCGGGTGGCAGCCGCACTTCATCGAGCCCCAGTCGGCGTCCTTGCCAATGAGCTGGTCGGTGACGTCGGAGAACGGGCCCATCGCCGAGAGCGGGAACCAGTCGCGCAGCGGCTCGGTGACGCCCAGCTGGGCCTTCACGTCGCGCGCGAGGTGCGAGAGCGTGTAGCGCTGCGCGACGCGCCGCTCGTCGGTGATGTCCTCGTCGCGCCCGGTGAAGGAGACCGGCTGGAAGGAGACGACGGTGATCTTGTCGGCATTCTCGATTGCGAACTCGACGATCTTGCCGACCTGATCGTTGTTGACCCCGTTGATGATCGTGACGACGAGGATCACGTCGATCTTCGCCTTGTGCATCTCCTCGATCGCGCGAAGCTTGACGTCGAAGAGGTTGCCGATCTTGCGGTGCGCGTTGGACTCGTTGCTCACGCCGTCGAACTGGAGGTAGGCCATGCGCAGCCCGGCCTCCTTCGCCTTCTTGGCGAAGCCCGGCTCCTGCGCGAAGCGGAGCCCGTTGGTCGCGCACTGCACCGCGAAGTAGCCGAGGTCGCGGGCGTACCGCACCGCCTCGAGGAAGTGCGGCGACAGCGTCGGCTCGCCGCCGGAGAACTGCACCGACATCTGGCGGTGCGGTTTGATCGACATGGAGTCGTCGAGGATCTTCTTGATGTCGTCCCAGCACAGCTCGTGGACGAACCCGACCTGGTTCGCGTCCATGAAGCAGGGGTCGCACATCATGTTGCAGCGGTTCGTCAGATCGACGGTGAGGACGGCGCCGCGACCGAACTGGATCGACGACGTGCCGTGCTCGCGCAGCGGCGTCTCGGGCGACTTGAAGTCACGCCCCGGGTAGAGCCGCTCGATCCGCGCCAGGAAGGCGGGGTCGATCGACAGCACGTCGGAGATCGCGCCGTGCTTGTCGCAGCGCTTCTCCATCAGGATCTGCCCGTCGCGCTCGACGATCTGCGCCTTGATCTCGCCGGGGTGCCCGTCGACGAGCACGCGCAGGTCGGTCTTCCCCGAGAGGATGTCCTCGCGGACCTCCTTCACGCACTTCGGGCAGAGCGAGTCGGTGACGCGCGGCCAGCCGAGCTGCGGGAAGGTGCGCTCACGCGACTTGAGAAGCGGTCTGGACGACCATTTCGGCTGGATTGCCTCGCGCTCGAACGTCTGGTTCCACTTCTTTACGATGGGCCAGGCAGCGCGGGTCGCTGCAACTCCCAGCTTCTCCAGCTTGCGGGTCAGTTCCATGGCGCGTTCGGTCTCCCAGGGTGGGGTGGTGGAGCAAGCATTCGTGCTGCAAACCGCGTGCAGGGAGTGGGGTCGCGAAACCATGCGCTCCTGCGGCGGCCTGCTGCACCGACATGTGCACCGAACGGCGGATCGCCAACCGGGTCACCGTCCAACCGCGCCGAATCAGCGGCGAATGCTGCAATGCACACGCGGGTGCATCGCAGCCCCTGTTCCTGAGTCGTCTAGGACGAGGTGTGCGGGCGGCGACGGAGCCCGATCAGCTCGGCCGCAATCGCGATGGCGCGCTCGTCGTCGGTGACGGCGCCGAGCGGCACGCCCGCGGGGGCGTGAATCCGCTCGACGCGCGCGCGCGGCACGCCGTCCGCGGTGAGCTTGAGCAGCGCCACGGTCGCCTCGTTCTCCGTCGCCACGAAGCCGAGGTAACCGGGGTCGCCGATCGCGAGCACGGCGGCGAGGAGTTGCCGCGCGCGCCGCGGGTCGCGCACCTCGACCACGACGTGATCCTCCTCGCCGAGCGCCTCGGGCAACGCGTCGCCGCGCCGGATCTCGTCGTACCCGAGGCTGGAGGCCAGCTCGCCGAGCTTGTCGGCGACGCCGCCGTCGCCCAGCAGGTGCAGCCGCCGGGTCGCAGCGCGGGCGGGCGAGCTGCTCATCTCGCTGCGCTCGAAATCAGCTCGGGCATTGTTCGCTTCGCTCACCGCGCTTCGCGCGGCCCTCGCGTCACGCGCGCCCGAGCCCGAGGGCGAACAGCGCCACGCCCGCCAGAAAGCCGAGCGCCCAGGCGATCGCGGAGGAGCGCCGCAGGCGATCGCGCTCGTCGATCGCGCGCAGCAGGAAGCCGACGGCGGCGCCCACCCACAGCGCGAAGCCGAGCAGCGCCACCACCGACCAGGCGACGTTCGGCTCGTCGGTGCGCGCGAGCCGTTCGGCATGCCAGCGACGTTGAGCGGCAAGCCCGCCAAGGCGGGCTGCGCCAGGCCGCGACTGCGCCGCCTCATTGTCGTTTTTTGCGGTCGGATGGCCGACCGCTTCAGAGCCCGCGCGCGCGGTCGGCCCATTCGCGCCCGGATCGACGGCGGGCGACTCGAGCGCGGCGGCGAGCGCGGCGATGTGCTCGTCCGCGACGAGACGGCGCGCGGCGTTCGGGGCGTAGATCGCGCGCGTCGCGAGCGCCGCCGCGCGCAGCTCGCGCCACGCCGAGAGCGCCGCCTCCTCGTCCTTCGCCGCCTCGGCGCGTTGCGCGATCTCCTCGATCCGATCGAGCGCGCGCGACGACCACGGGTTGCCGGGCGCGTAGAGCCGCGCCGCGCGACCGAAGCGATCGACCGCCCGCGCCGACTCGCCGCGCGCGAGCAGCGCCTCGCCCTCGCGCCACTCGACGTGCGACGACCACAGCACGCGCGCGGTGACGATAACGAGCCCGATCACCACCACCGCCAGCGCACGCAGGCCCGTCCTCACACGAAGTCCCGCCGCGCGAAGATCGCCATCGCCAGCGCGAGCACGCACGCCGCGTATAGGGCGCCGTAGCCGCTCGCCCCCGCGACGTAGCTCCACGAGATGAAGTCGCCCGCGTTCACCGTCACCCACTTGCCGCCGACCATGCTGCCCGAGACGTAGAAGAGGTGCAGGTCGGGCACGAGCTGCGTCGCCCAGTCGAGCGTGGTCTGCAGGCCAGGGACGTCCTTCAGCTGGGAGGTGATCAACGCGTGGAGCTCCGGCGTCGAGCGGCCGATCCCGATGATGCCGGCGGTGAAGATGCCCGACAGTAAGGGCGTCGAGAAGGTGGAGAAGAACACCGCCACCGCGGTGACGACGAGCGCCTCGGCCCACAGCAGCACGAGCGCGCGCACCAGCGCACCGTCGGGCGCGGCGTCCTGCGCAAGCAGCGTGAGCGCGAGCACGCCGCTCATCAGCGCCATCTGGGCGGTTAGGGTGACGACGAGCCCGAGGTACTTGCCGACGATGAATTGCCAGCGGTGGATCGGCTTCGGGATGAAGGCGTAGAGCGTCTTGCGCTCGATCTCCTTGTAGACGAGGTTCACGCCGGCGACGACGGCGAGCACCTTGCTGAAGAGGGAGATGCCGCCGAGACCGAGGTCGCGGATCACCCGCAGCTCCTCGTGCAGCGACAGCTTGCCGACGCCGAACGAGGCGGCGATGAGCCCGCAGGCGAAGACGAGGATCACCGCGAGGAGCTTCTCGCGGATGGCCTCGCGGAAGGTGTTGATGGCGATGGCGACGACGCGGTTCATGTCACTGCCTCGCCTTGTCCGCCTCGACCTCGCGGACGAAGAGGTCCTCGAGGTGCTCGCGCACCGGCGTCACCGACACGACGCGGCCACCGGCGGCGAGCGCCTCGCGCAGGAACGCTTGCACGTCGTCGCCGGGCGGGAGGCGCCGCTCCTCGGCGTGACCGTCGCGCTCGATCACGACCTCGGTGTGCAGCAGCTTCGGCGAGAGCAGCTTCTCGAGCGGCCCGACGTCGCGGATGGCGCCCCCGACGATGATCGCGCAGCGGTCGCAGAGCAGCTCGACGTCCGCGAGGATGTGCGTCGAGAAGAACACCGTCTTGCCGCGGGCTCGCAGGCCGCCGATGAGGTCGCGGATCTCCTTGCGGCCGATCGGGTCGAGGCCGGACATCGGCTCGTCGAGGACGACCAGCTCCGGATCGTTGATCAGCGCCTGCGCGAGGCCGAGGCGCTGCAGCATGCCCTTGCTGTACTTGCGCAGCGGGCGGCTGGCGGCGCCGGCGAGGCCGACCTCCTCGAGGAGGCGGTCGGCACGCGCGCGGCGCTCGTCGGCGGGGAGGTCGAAGAGCCGGCCGCACAGGTGCAGGAACTCGCGCCCCGAGAGGTGCTCGTAGAAGTAGGGCGTCTCGGGCAGGAAGCCGACGCGGCGCTTCGCGTGCACGTCGGGCACGCGGCGCCCGAGCAGCTCGCACGAGCCGCCCGACGGGAAGATCAGCCCCATCAGCATCTTGATGGTGGTGGTCTTGCCGGCGCCGTTCGGACCGACGAACCCGAAGATCTCGCCGGGGCGCACCTCGAAGCTCACGCCGCGCACCGCCTGCACCTTCCGTCGCAGGAAGCCGAAGGCGAAGGTCTTCTTCAGATCGTCGACGCGGATCGCGGGGGCTGGCTCGGTCATGCTCGGCGGTGGCGATACCAGTAGATGGTGCGGAGGAGACCCTCCTCGAGGTCGACCTTCGCATGCCAATCGAGGAGCTTGGCCGCCTTCTCGACAGCCGGCACGCGCAGCCCGACGTCGGCGTGGTTCCACTCGATGAACTCGATCGGCGAGCTGGACGACGAGAGGCGGACGATCTCCCGCGCCAGGTTGTAGGTGGTGAGGGTGGAGCGCGGGTTGCCGATGTTGAAGGCGTGGCCGACGGCGCGCTCGTCGGAGAGCACGCGAATCACGGCGTCGACGATGTCGTCGAT
Source organism: Myxococcales bacterium (assembly GCA_021784515.1). Classification (GTDB taxonomy): domain Bacteria; phylum Myxococcota_A; class Polyangia; order Palsa-1104; family SHYY01; genus SHYY01. The sequence continues at coordinate 10,307 of JAJXSP010000038.1, forward strand.
GTAGCACCACGCGCGGATCTGCGCCCCGTCGTTGTGGATGTGGAGCGGCTCGCCCTGGAGCGCGCGCACGATGAAGTGGTGCACCGCGCCCTCGCCCACCTGCCGCGGGCCGTAGATGTTGAACGGCCGGATGGACGTGGCGGGAAGGCCGTGCTGCTTGTGGTAGTTCATCGCCAGGTGCTCGGTGGCGAGCTTGGCGACGGCGTAGGTCCAGCGCGCCTCACCGACGGCGCCGAGCGTCGTCGCGTCGAACTCGGTGACGTGGTAGGCGTAGCGGCCGAACACCTCGCTCGTCGAGAAGTCGACGAAGCGCCGGCACTTCCCGCCGACGTGCGCCGCCTCGAGGAGGTTCATCGTCCCGAGCATGGCGATGCGCATCGTGTCCACGGGGTGCTGGAGCACGGTGTCCACGCCGGCGATGGAGGCCATGTGCACGATCACGTCGGTCCCCTCGACGGCGCGCAGCACCGCCTCGCGATCCATCACGTCGCCGACGACCAGCTCGACGTTCGCGCGGTCGTGCAGGCCGGCCGGCCGGAGCGCATCGCGGCGCAGCGTGTCCAGCACCCGCACCCGGTTCTTCGGGGCGAGCCGCTCGACGAGGTGCGAGCCGATGAAGCCCGCGCCCCCGGTGATGAGGACGTGCGCTCCTTCGAGGGACGTGGTCACGCGGCGATGGTAGGCGACGCGCCGAGGGTCGGCAAGAACGCCGCGGCGGACGAGCGGCGCGCGCTACGGGAAGCGGCCCTCGATGCCGCCGCCGCCCTCGAGCTGGAAGGTGAAGGCGCGGACGAACTCGAACGTCTCGCTGATCTGGAGGTAGGCGCCCATCCACTTCAGGAAGTCCCACTGGAAGCCGTTCGCTTCGTGGAGGCCGATGTCGTAGCCTCGAAGGTTGCTCGCGCCGGGGTCGGTGAAATCGAAGACCGGTTGGATCTGGACGAAGAACTTGAAGGACTTCGTCCCGTCCGTCGGGTAGACGCGGATCCCCGGCATGAGGACGAACATGCGGCCCGCGGTGAAGTCGCCGGCCATGCCGCTCTCGAGCCCGATGCGCTGCTCGATCACCACGTCGACCGAGGAGGAGACGCCGAAGAAGAGCTTCGCGTCGAGCCACGTCGAGATGCGGCCGGTGCAGGTGGTGGCGGGCCGTCCCTCGGAGTCGAGCTGGCCGCAGCTCGTGGTCTGGCCGCTGTTGTTCTTGTCGCCGTACTTGAACATCACGCGGTAGCCCGAGCCGACGGTGACGCCGACGCCCGCCTGGAGGCGGTGCGAGAAGTTGTCGCGCGGGGCGACCGGATCGGACGGCGCTTCGTCGGCGGCGGCGGGGAGGCTGGCGAGGAGGATCAGCGAGGCGAACGCGGGGCGCATCGCGAAGAGCGTACGCGCGCCCGGGGAGGGCCTGTCAATTCGCGAGGGCGAGCTGGTAGGCGGCGGCGGAGGCGTAATCGACGATGCGCTGGCCGAGGAAACGCTCGCGGCCGTAGTCGTAGGGGTTGCAGACGCCGCTGCCGCCGTACCAGGCGTCGCCGTCCTTCAGCTCCGTGCGCACCTCGATCATCACCTCGCCGCGCTCGTGCACCTCGACGGAGTAGACGTCGCGGGTCTCGGCGGAGTCGGCGACCACCGCGCGCACCTTGTAGAGGCGCTGGTCGAAGGTGATCTCCGCCGGCGAGAGCTGCTGGAGCACGGTGAGCGCGGCGCGGAAGGTGGTCGCCCGCGCCGCCTCGCTGTGGGCGAACCACGGCACGTAGGGCTGCGCGCCGATGCCGTAGCGGACCGACGCGCACCCGCCGGACGCGAACGCCGAGAGAAGCAGGCTGCCGAGGACTCCGTACCGGGTCGGGGAAGACATGGGGCCTCCGTGGCTGCCGCTCGTCAGTGCAGGGGGCAGGCCACCGGAGGACTCGTTGCAGGGTGCGCACTTGCGCTGCGGCGGGCGATCGGGGCGCGCCCCGTCGCTGGCGGCTGCGTCAAGCGCCTGACGGCGTCGGAGCCGGTCCGCATCCTCGACGGCGCTCGGTTTGACCGGCTCCGCGGCGCCGTCTATATACCGGGGGATGTTCGAACACGGCGTCCTCGGCGTGCTGAAGGCGGGCGGCTTCACGCTCGGCTTCATCGCCTTCTGCTCCGTCCTGGTGCTCGCCATCGCCGTGGAGCGCGTCGTCGCGCTGTGGGGCTTCACCTCGCGCGCGAACAGCCTGGCCGAGACCATCAAGCGGTGCCTCTACCGCGGGGCCGTCGCCGAGGCGCGCGCCGCCTGCGAGCGCTCGTCCTCGCCCGCGGCGGAGGTGTTCCTCGTCGGGTTCGAGCGGCACGGGCGCTCGTCGCCGACGGCGCTCGAGGCGGCGGTGGAGCGCGAGCGGCAGCGGGTCGCCGTCGGGCTGAAGGGCCACCTGTGGATCCTCGGCACGATCGGCGCGACCGCCCCGTTCATCGGCCTGTTCGGCACCGTCTGGGGCATCATGCGGGCGTTCAACGAGATCGGCGCCCAGCACAAGACCGGCTTCGACGTCGTCGGTCCCGGCATCGCCGAGGCGCTCATCACCACCGCCTTTGGCATCGTCGTCGGCATCGAGTCGGTGATGATCTACAACTACTTCCTGTCGCGTCTCGGCAAGACGGCGATCGAGCTGAAGCTGATGGCCGAGGAGTTCGTCGAGCTGCTGAGCGAGCGTCCCGCCGAGGAGGCCAAGCCCGAGCCGCGCGGCGACGAGAGCGCGAAGGCCGGCTGATGTCGGCCAAGCTGCCCGACGAGGACGGGGGGGGCGACGGTATGTTCGCGGAGATCAACATCACTCCGCTCACCGACATCTTCCTCGTGCTGCTGATCATCTTCATGGTCTCCTCGTCGCTGAAGGTCGAGGAGGCGGAGCGCGGGGCGTCGAAGTCGGGCGTCTCGGTGAACCTGCCCAAGGGCGCGACGAAGGAGGTCTCGCCCGGCGCCGCCGACGTCACGGTGGCGATCACCACCGACGGCCACATGGTGGTCGATGGCAAGCAGGTGGACCCCGACCAGCTGCGCGCGCTCTTCGTCAAGGCGAAGACGAAGGACCCCGAGACGCAGGTGATCGTGCAGGCCGACGAGGCGACGCACCACGGGCGCGTCGTCGGCGTGATGGAGCTGGCGAAGTCGGCCGGGCTCCACCGCCTCGCCATCGCCACCCGCCGCACGCCGAAGTAGCGCGACGCAGGGCGCGCGCCCTTTCCGCCAATTCCCACGCATCGAGGAGTCCGCTTGCGCAACCTCCTTCGCCTCCTGCTCGCGCTCGCGCTGTCGTCGCAGGCGCTCGCCGCCGGCACGCCGCGCGGCCACGGCGCCGTCGCCTCCGATCACGAGCTGGCCTCGCAGGCCGGCGTCGCGATCCTCCAGCAGGGGGGCAACGCGATCGACGCCGCGATCGCCACGGCGCTCGTGATCGGCGTCGTCAACCCCGCCGGCTCGGGGCTCGGCGGCGGCGGCTTCCTCGTCGCGTGGCTCGACGGCAAGCCGCACGTGCTCGACTTCCGCGAGGTGGCGCCCGCGGCGGCGACGCGCACGATGTTCCTCGGCCCCGACGGCAAGCCGGTGCCCGAGCGATCGGTTCATGGCGGGCTGGCAGTCGCGGTGCCCGCCGAGTCGATCGGGCTGGCCGAGGCGCACCGTCGGTGGGGCCGGCTTCCCTGGCGCACGCTCGTCGAGCCGGCGCGACGGCTGGCCGCCGACGGCTTCGCGGTGGGCCCGCACCTCGCCTCGCTCGTCCCCGCGCTCCTGGAGCAGCTCCCGGTGCGCCACCCGCTCCTCGCGTGGCTCGCCCCCGACGGCAAGCCGCTCGCCGCGGGTCGGATCGTGAAGCGGCCGGCGCTCGCTGCGACGCTGGCGCGCCTCGCGGAGGACCCGCACGCGCTGCAGCGCGGGCCGCTGGCCGAGGAGATGGCGCGCGCCACGCGCGAGGCGGGCGGACTGCTCACGGCGCGCGATCTCGGCGACTACAAGCCAGTCGAGCGCGTGCCCGTCGAGGGGCGCTTCCGCGGCCTGCGGGTGATCGGCGTCGGGCCACCGGGGGGCGGGCTCACCGCGATCGAGGCGCTCCAGATCCTCGACGCGCTCGGACCGCGTCCCGCCGACGAGGTGCTCGCCGTCCACCACGTGATCGAGGCGCTCAACCACGCCTTCGCCGATCGCCCGTCGATCGCCGACCCCGCGTTCGTGGACGTGCCGGTGGCGCGCCTCGCCTCGCCCGCCGTCGCCAGGACGCTCGCCGCGCGGGTGCGCGACGACGGCGTGCTGCCGCTCTCCGCGTACGGCGACCACCCGCCTCCCGTCGCTCCGGCGCCGCACGATCACGGCACGTCGCACCTCTGCGCCGTCGACGCCGAGGGCGGCGCGGTGGCGCTCACCACCACCATCAACCTGCCCTTCGGCTCGGGCGTCGAGGCGGCGGGGGTGATCCTCAACGACGAGATGGACGACTTCACCGCCGCGCCCGGCCAGATGAACGGCCTCGGGATCATCGGCGACGAGCGCAACGCGGTGGCGCCGGGCAAGCGGCCGCAGTCGAGCATGTCGCCGACGCTGCTCCTCGACGGGCGTGGCGTGGCGATGTGCGTCGGCGGCTCGGGCGGCCCGACGATCGTGAGCGGGACGGTCCAGGTGATCGAGCACGTCGTCGACGAGAAGATGGACCTCGCGACGGCGCTCGCGGCGCCGCGGCTGCACTCCCAGTGGCGGCCCGACGTGGTGCTGGCCGAGCCGTCGGTGCCCGCGCCGCTGGTCGACGGCCTGCGCCGCCTCGGGCATCGGGTGGAGCTTCGCCACCCGCCGACCGCGACGAACGCGATCCGTCGGCGCGGCGATGGCTGGGAGGCGGCGAGCGATCCGAGGAAGGGAGCGAAGGCGGCGAGCTACTGAGCGGCTACCCGCGGCGCTCCTCGGCGAAGGCGCGCAGGAGATCGGCGGTGGGGGGCCCGGCCTCGAGGAGCGCGACGAAGTCGGCGCGCGGCAGGTGGAGCAGCCAGGCGCGGCCGCGCGTCGCCACCGTCGCGCCCGACGGCTCGTCGAGGAGCAGCGGCCCGCCGCCCGCGATCCAGCCGGGCAGGAGCTCGTCGACGGGGTCCGAGATCCCATCGAGGAGGACGTCGCACGCGCCGCGCAGCAGCACGAACAGGCCGCTCGCGGGCTGGTCCTGCCGCAGGAGCGCCGTCGCGGGGGAGGCCTCGACGAAGCGAAAGCGATCCAGGAGCGCGCGCACCGCCGCCGCGTCGCGCGCGGCGAAGAGCGGCGAGGTGGCGGCGATCCGATCGGCCAGCCGATCGCGGAAGGCGGCGTGCAGGAAGTCGAGCGCCTCGGGGCGCGCCCGGAGCAGCTCGGCGGTCCGGTCGCCGTCGAGCTCGATCACCTTCACCGCCCCGACGGCGACCACCGACTCGGGGCGCGGGAGGCTGGTGACGAGCGCGTCCTCGCCGAAGAAGTCGCCGGCGACGAGGTGGGCGATCGGCTCGCCGTGGCCCTCCACGCGCACCTCGGCCGCGCCGTCGAGGAGGATGAAGATCGAGCCGCCCTCGTCACCCTGGCGCACGATGGGCTCGCCGTCGCCGAGCGTGTGCGCGCGCCCGCGCCGCAGGAGGTCGCGGCGGAGCGCCTCGTCGAGCGGCGCGAGGAGCGGGATGGTGGGGAGCGCATCGGCGGGCTCCGGCGCCGGGGAGGCGGCGGGGTCGATCGCCGTCGTGGGCTGCACCAGCCGCGCGACGATCGCCCGCTCGACGCGCGGCGGTGGCGGCGGCGGTCCGCCCGGGATCGCCGGCAGCACGAGGACGGCGGCCGGCGGGCCGAGGTGCGGTGGCTTCGTCGAGTGCCCCATTGGCGGCATTGTACGCCGCTGCCGCGCGCCGGCCGGTGGTCAGCCCGCGGCGCCCTCGGCGGCGAGCGCCTCCACGATCGCGCGGCGCACCGCTTCGCGCTCGGCGTCGTCGGCGTAGCGCTCCCGCGGCCAGAAGAAGCCGCGCAGCTTGTCGCCGCGACGGCGCGGCACGACGTGGACGTGCAGGTGCGGCACGCTCTGGCTCACCCGGTTGTTGATCGCCACGAACGTCCCGTCGGCGGCGAGCCCGCGCTCGACGGCGCGCGCCACGCGTTGCACGGCGGAAAAAAGAGGCGCCACGCCGGCGGCCGGCAGCTCGCACAGCGTCGCCGCGTGGGCGTCGGGCACGACGAGCACGTGGCCCTGAAAGAGCGGCCGCGCGTCGAGGAACGCCGTGATGCCGGCGTCGCGCATCACCACCTGCGCCTCCACCTCCCCGACGACGATGCGGCAGAAGAGGCACGCGGCCGACCCGGTCACGGCCCCTGTATACGCCGCCGGCGCGCGCCGCGGTAGAGTGCGCCCATGCCGAACCTCGACCTCCAGCGCCTCGAGCTGTCGACGTGGCGCAAGATCGCGCTGGGCTCCTGGGGCTGGGGCGGCGATCCCTCGGTGTACGGCACCCTCGAGCTGAACGCGACGCGGTTGCTCGAGCGGCGCAAGCGCTACGCGGAGCGCACGGGGAAGAAGGCGCCGACGGTGACGGCGATCGTCGCGGCGGCGACGGCGCGGGTGCTGCACGAGCACCCGCAGCTCAACGGACTGATCCGGTTCGGGCGCATCTACCTCCGCAAGTCGGTGACGCTGTTCGTGCAGGCGGCGGTGGACGAGGAGGGGCGCGAGCTGTCGGGGGTGTCGATCCGCGACGCCGAGAAGAAGTCGCTTGAGGATCTGGTGGACGAGATGGGGACGAGGGTGCGCGCGATCCGCGAGGACCGCGACCCCAACTTCAAGAAGGTGAAGGGCAGCTTCCGGCGCATCCCGACGCTGCTCATCCGGCCGCTGCTCAACCTGATCGCGTTCCTCATCTACTCGCTGAACCTCGACCTGACGGGGCTGGGGCTGCAGCGCGACCTGTTCGGCAGCGTGATGATCACCAGCATCGGCACGCTCGGGCTCGACCAGGCCTTCGCGCCGCTGGTGCCCTACAGCCGCGTGCCGCTCCTGCTGGCGGTGGGCGCGGTGCGCGACGCGCCGGCGGTGATCGACGGCCAGCTCGCCGTGGCGCCGCTGTTCAAGATCTGCGCGACGCTCGACCACCGCTTCGTCGACGGGGTCTACGCGGCGAAGATGGCAAAGACGATGCGCCGGCTGCTGGAGACCGACGAGGGCCTGGAGTCGCTCGGGCTCGGTTGAGGTTCAGGGGGCGCGCGCGACGAGCGCCCAGAACTCGTCGGGGCGCAGCCCCATCGTGCGCTCGCCGATCGGCGCGGTGACGACGCCGTGCACGCGCTCGAGGTCGATGCCGGCGGCGCGCGCGTGCGCGGCCAGCTCGTCGACGAGCCAGGCGCGCTTGCCGAGCCGGGCGCCGTGGGCGGCGAACAGGTTGCGGAGCGCCGCGTAGCTGGCGCGGGTGGTGACCAGCGCCGGCGCGCTCCCGTCGAGGCCGATCAAACGCGGCACCGGCACCAGCTCGGCGTCGAGGCCGTTGGCAACGGCGCGGGCGCGCAGATCCTCGAAGCGCAGCGAGTGCTCGTCGTGATCGAGGTGGTCGCTGCGCACCGGCGGGCGCGTCGGGTGGCCGAACTCCGAGACGTAGGCGAGCCCGCCCGGGGCGAGCACCCGCGCGCACTCGTCGATCAGCCCGAGGGCGCCGACGCTCGCGCCGTCGACGACGGCGAGGTCGCCCGCCATCTCGTTCGCCACGAGGAGGTCGACCGAGCGATCGGCGACCGGCAGTCGCAGCGCGTCGCCGACGACGGAGGAGAGGCCACGCTCGCGCTGCGCCCGCGCGAGTGACGGGCTGCGATCCACCACGAGGTACGAGCGCGGCGACAGCGCGGCGACGAGGGCGCGGCCGACGAAGCCCAGCCCGCCGCCGACCTCGAGGCAGCGCGCTCCTTCGCCACGGGCGCCGCGCGCGACCAGGCCGCGGGCGAGGCGCGCGCCGAAGGTCTCGCCGCCGAGCGCGGGGTGTGGCTCGCGGAAGAGGTGCGAAAGCGTGGTCTCCACCTCGTCGAACTGCGCCGCCGCGTCGGCGATGTCGGCGTGGTAGGCGCCGAGCGCGGAGGGATCGCGCGCCGGGGCCGTGGCGTCGACGAGCGCGCGCGGATCGACCTCCGGCCAGGGCATGGTCGACTCTGCCCACGGCGGCACGCCTGCCCCCGGCGGCAGCAGCTTCAACGCCGCCAGGTCGGCCTCGCACAGGCGCAGCAGCTCCCGCCGGCGCTCCCGCGGCGCGACTGCCTCGAGCGAGCGCGTGCCGTCGGCCGCCGCGAGGAGCGTGGCGCCGCCGGCGAGCCGCACCGTCGCCTGGCGGCCGTAGACGACAGCGTCCTCGCCGTCACGCTCGTAGATCGCGAGGCGCGGAGCGTAGGGCCGGAGGCGCGACAGGTCCTCTTCCCCGGCCTCGGACTCGACGAGGATGCGGCGCTCGGCGAGCACGCGGCAGAAGTCGCGGGCCTGCGTCGGGGCGAGCCCCATCGGGGGATGGGCGCACACCGCGTCGACCTCCGCCCAGTCGGAGAACGCCAGGCAGAGCGCCAGCACGTCGCGGCTCATCTCGCACACGTCGCCGGTCCGGCGATGCCACGAGAAGACCGCCTCGCCGCGCGCGTGCCACGACAGGTCGCGCGCGAGGCGCTTCATCGGGATGGCGCGGGGCGCGCCGGTGCGAAGTCAGGAATCAGGGCTTCTGCTTGCGATCGTCGCTGTCGTCGGCGGTGTCGTCCGTCGGCGCCGGCGCGCCGGCGTAGGAGCCGGCCGAGTGGTACGAACCGCCGCCGTAGGAGGGGCTCTCCTGCGACGGCGCGGCGTCCCCGCCACTCGTCGCCGCGGGCGCCGGGGCCGACGCCGGCGCGACCTGCGCGCCGCTCGCCACCGCGGGCGCGGGGGCGGACTGCGCAGCCGAGCCAGAGAGATCGGTTCGCGTCGACGTTCCGTGCATCCCGGCGACGGCTGCGTGCTCGCTGGCCGCGGCGCGGTGACCGACCGGCTCGTGTGCGATCTGATCGTGGCGCGCGCCCTGCGTCAGGCCGCCGTGCGACGGGCTCTGCATGGAGGCAGTGGAGCCGGCATGAGGGCCGGAGTCGCCGTGACGCCCGCGGTCCGGTGAATGCGCGTCACCCTGGGCGAACGTGCCCGACGGGGCCTGCTCGCCGGCGTGCTGCACGCCGACGCCGCCGGCCACCTGGCCCCCGATCGGCCCGCTGCCCGACGGCGCTTGCTGAGTGACGTGCTGAATACCCTCGCCGCCCTGCGCCTGAGCAGCGATGGGCGCGTTCCCCGACGGTGCCTCCTGCGCGTGGGTGTCGCGGCCGCTGCCTCCGCCCTGCGGGCCGGCCTGTCCGTGGGGGTTGTCCGGCCCGACGCCCGACGGGCTCTGCTGCCCATGGCGATCGCCGCCGGCCCCTACGCCATCCGGGCTCTTCTCCCCGCGCCCGTCGCCCTGCGGCGTCGGGTTGCCGCCGGCCTGATTTCCGCCGTTGCCGCCGGCCTGATTTCCGCCGTTGCCGCCGGCCTGATTCCCGCCGTTGCCGCCGGCCTGATTTCCGCCGTTGCCGCCGGGCTGATTCCCGCCGTTGCCGCCGGCCTGATTCCCGCCGTTGCCGCCGGCCTGATTTCCGCCGTTGCCACCGGCCTGATTTCCGCCGTTGCCGCCGGCCTGATTTCCGCCGTTGCCGCCGGCCTGATTTCCGCCGTTGCCGCCGGCCTGATTCCCGCCGTTGCCGCCGGCCTGATTGCCGCCGTTGCCGCCAGCCTGATTCCCGCCGTTGCCGCCGGGCTGATTCCCGCCGTTGCCGCCAGCCTGATTCCCGCCGTTGCCGCCGGCCTGATTTCCGCCGTT
>JAJXSP010000463.1 GCA_021784515.1 Myxococcales bacterium
CCCTGCGCGTCGTCCTCGACGAGCTGCCCGATCGTTCCTTCGCCGAGCACCACGTCGGCGGCGCCGCGCAGATCGATCCGCGTGCTCGCCTGCGCCGAAAGCGGCGTGCCCACCGGCAGCGTCTCCGACGGCGCGCGACGCACCAGCAGCCCGATCGCCAGCGCCGCCGCGCCCGCCACCGCCAGGCCGAGCAGCCACGGCGCCACCCGGCGCCCGCGTCGTCGCTCGATGGCGCTCCACACCCGCGCCCGCGCGGCCGGGGGCGGCTCGATCTCCACCGCCGCGACGCGCTCGACGAGCGCGACCGCCTCCTCGCTGCCGTCGGGCCACGGGCCGTTGATCCGGTTCACGTCGTCCCCCCGAGCCCGCGCTTGGCGAGCCGACCCGCGAACTCCTTCCGCGCGTAGTGCAGCCGCGACCAGACGGTCTCCACGCGGCAGTCCACCAGGCGCGCGATCTCCTCGCACGAGAGCCCCTCGAACTCGGAGAGGATGAACACGTCGCGGTGCTTCGTCTTCATCTTGTCCAGGATGGCGTAGGCGATGCGGCGCGCGTCGGCGACCTCGGCGCGGTCAGGCTCGCGCACCGGCTCGTCGACGCCGGGCCCGCCGCGATCGAACATCGCGCGCATGCGCTGCCGCCGACGGGCGCGTCGCACCACGTTGATCAGGATCCCGTAGAGCCAGGTGGTGACCGCCGAGGTGCCGTCGTAGGTGTGGAGCTTGCGCGCCACCACCATGAACACCTCCTGCGCCGCGTCCTCGGCGTCGATCCCGGGGCCGCCCATCCGCGCCGCCTTGCGAAACACGAAGGCGAAGTGGTCGCGGTAGACCCCTTCGAGGGTGAGCGGCGCGGTCACGGCGGTATCCTGCACCATCCGACCGAAAAGCTCCTCGGCGAAGCGCGAGGGGCGAAGGTCGAGGGCGATTGCGAGCGGGGTTTCCATCCTTTCATCGCTTTCATGCCGGGCCGACCGCGCCACCTTCAACAAAAGCCGCCGCGTTCGATGCCGGTCGGCGATGGTCGGAAAAGGGGCGCATGGTGCCATGCAGGGGCAGGCTTTCTTGAAGCCCGGGCGCCCGTCGCGCGATACAAACGACGTGCTGCCCACGCCGAAAGGTCCGTCGATGCGCGCCCACCGCCACCTCGTCCTCGCCAGCCTCCTCGCGGCCGCCGGCTGCGCCGCCGACGGTGGGAGCGCCTTCCCGCCGCTCGGCGACGACGGTGGCTCCGACGACCTCGCCGCGCCGGGACGCCCCGACCTCGCCGGGCGCGATCTCGCCGCTCAAAAGGGGGCCGACCTCGCGATGCCGCACGGCGCGCAGGACATGGCGGTGAGCCAGGGCATGGGGGGCAAGCCTGCCGGCGGCAACGTCGGCGCGAAGGGAGGGCAGGTCGATCGCCTCTACTTCGCCTTCCACGGCGACGTCCGCCCGATGAACTGCGACGACACGCCGAACTACCCGACGCAGATCATCACCTCCATCTTCCAGCAGGAGGGGCAGCAGGGCGTGGAGTTCGCCCTCGACCTCGGCGACCACATGTTCGCCTGCTCGTCGAACTCGAAATACGCCGACGACCAGATGAACCTCTACATGACGGCCAGCCACAGCCTGCCGAAGACCACCTTCCTCACGATGGGCAACCACGAGTGCCGCGCCAGCATGATCTGCAGCAACAACGGCGACGTGAACTACGCCGCGTTCCTCTCGGCGCTCGCCCCGATCTCGAAGACGCCCTACTACTCGTTCGATGTCCAGACCAGCGCCGGGCTCGCCACCTTTGTCATCGTCGCCGACAACGCCTGGTCGAACGCCGAGCAGACGTGGCTCGAGAACACGCTCTCGACGGCCGACAAGAAGGCGAAGTACACCTTCATCGCGCGCCACCACCCGATCGACAACACCGACCTGCCCAACATGATGACCGAGTGGCAGATCATCCAGAAGCACAAGTACTCGATCTTCTTCACCGGCCACACCCACGAGTACAAGCACGACGTGGCGCTCGATCCGTCGCGGCGCACGGTCCGCCTCGGGGCCGGCGGCGCGCCCCTCGCGGTGCCGCCCAACGGTGACGGCTACTTCTACGGCTACGGCACGGTGCTGCAGGGGTTGGACGGCCACCTCTACGTCACGATCTACGACGAGTCGAACGGCAACATCATCGACGCGTGGAACGTGCCGCCGCAGTAGTCAGATCGACGGGAACGCGTCCCGCGCGCGACGCAGCCGCGCGAACAGCTCCTCGCCGAGCGCCATCCGGAGCAGCAGCTTGGGCCGCCGCAGCGCCGTCGACAGCTCGCCGTCGAAGGCCCACGGGTAGCTCCGCAGCGACGAGATCAGCGAGCGCATGGCGCGCCGTCGATCGCCCTGGTCGAGGAAGCCGAGCGCGGCGTCGAGGTGCATGTAGCCGTAGGCGCGCGCCCTCTCGGCCGCGTGCTCCGGGTGGTCGCGGAAGAACTTGTCGAGGACGACCTCGAAGCCGGCCAGCATCTTCGCGGGCTGGCTGGTCGCCTGGCCCGGGCGGCGCCGGTAGTGCCAGCAGGGGCTCGCCACCTCCACCGTCGGGAAGCGGGCCGCGATGCGCAGCCAGAGGTCGCGGTCCTCGACGGTGCGGAGCCGCTCGTCGAACATCCCCACCGACTCGAGCACGCCGCGGCGCACCAGCGTCGCCGACGGACACACCGGCGTGCTCCAGAGGAAGTCGCGCACCGCGAGGCGTCGCACCGGCGGGTCGGGCGGCAGCTCGGCGGGGATCGCGTCCGTCCAGCCGGGCGATCCGATGAGCGCCGTGCCCTCGACGCGCCGGGCGGCGTCGAGCTGCACCGCGAGCTTGTGCGGGTGCCACAGGTCGTCGGCGTCGAGGAAGGCGATCCACTCGCCGCGCGCGGCGCGGATGCCGGTGTTGCGGGCGCTCGCCACGCCTCCGTTGGGCTGCTCGATCACCGTGATCCGATCGCGCAGGGAGGCGAGGCGCGCGACCCCGTCGTCGCGGCTGCCGTCGTCGACGACGATCACCTCCACCGGCACCGTCTGGGCGAGCGCACTCTCCACCGCCTCGACCACGTAGTCGGCGCAGTCGTAGAGCGGCACGACGACGGAGACGGGGCCTTCGCTCCCGCCCGACGACGCCGCCGCCTCGGAGCGGCCTTCGCACCCGTTCGCTACGCGCGTGCCCCCCTCCGATCTCGCCATGCGGTCATGGGGCGGGGGTCGTTGGTGCTCGAGGGCCACGGATCAAGCCTGCGCCGGCGGGAGCGTCACAGCTGTCGGTGGAGGATCACGCCGCCCTCTCCGACGACGAACCGCTCGCGGCCGATGCCCTCGCCCTGCTCGGCGGTGCGGTCGCCGTGTTCGTAAAGGGCCCGTCCGAGGTTGAAGTGGCGACGCCCATGTCGGGATCGACGTCGGTCGCGTGGGCGAGCGCCGGCAGGAGCAGCGCAAGGACCACTCCGAGAGTCGGGAGCCGCATCGGCGCCACTGTACCCGAGGCCCGCCTGCGGCGGAAGCGACGGCAATGGTCGCATGCGCCGCGCTCCTCTATGATGCGCGCCATGCGTCCCCCTCGCCTCCCGCTGCCCTCCTTCAACACGATGCGCGTGAGCGGCGCTCCCCTGCGCGCCCTCGCCGCGCTGGCCGATCGCCGTCCCGTCGCCCACGCGCTGCGCGCCACGCTCTCGGCGCAGCTCGGCCTCGACACCCTCGCCCACCTCGGGGAGGACGACCGTGGGCAGCTGCTGGTGGACACCCGACCGCTGGGAGCGCGCCCGCCACGCGGCGGCGCCGAGGCGCGGCGCGATCCGCCGCCGATCCCGTCGGGGTGGCCGCGCACGTCGGCCGGGCTGACCACCCGCTACCGTTCCGGGCGCACCACGCCGCGGGCGGTCGCCGAGACGACCCTCGCGGAGGCGCGCAAGCTGGCCGAGCGTGCCCGCCCGCCGGCCGGCGGCCCGATCCTCGCGGTCGACGACGCGGCCGCGCTCCGCGACGCCGACGCCTCGACGCGCCGCTGGGCCGAGGGCGAGCCGCTCGGCCCGCTCGCCGGCGTGCCGATCGCGGTCAAGGAGGAGACCGAGGTCGCGGGCCTGCCCACGCGCTGCGGCACGGCCTTCCTGCCGGCGACTCCAGCGCGCGCCGACGCCACCGTCGTGGCGCGGCTGCGCGCCGCCGGCGCCATCATCCTCGGCACCACGCCGATGACCGAGCTGGGCCTTTCGCCGCTCGGGGTCAACCCGCACCGCCCCATGCCGCGCAACCCGCACCACGAGGGCCACGTCGCCGGCGGCTCGTCGACCGGCTCGGCGGTGGCGGTGGCGACCGGCCTGGTGCCGGTTGCGCTCGGCGCCGACGGCGGCGGATCGATCCGCATCCCGTCGTCGATGTGCGGCGTGTTCGGCATGAAGCCGACCTTCGGCCGCATGAGCCGCGCGGGCGACTTCTATCGCGGCACGATGAACCACCTCGGCCCGATCGGCGCCTCGTGCGCCGACCTCGCCGCGCTCCTCGAGACGTGCGCCGGCCCCGACGACGCCGACCCCGCCACCCGCGATGCGCCGCAGGCCGCCGGCAGCCTCACCGGCGCGCTCCGCCGCGGTGTCGAGGGGCTGCGCGTGGGCGTCCTCGAGTCGGCGTTCCGCG
>JAJXSP010000464.1 GCA_021784515.1 Myxococcales bacterium
GCTGCAGCCGCGCGCCGAGCCACGCCACCACGCCGAGCGCGACGGCGAGCGCGGCGTTGGTGGCGACGGGGTGGCGCCGCATGCGCTCGAGCACACCCCGCTCCTCGACGAGCAGCGCCGCGATCACCCCGCACAGCAGGCCGCCATAGCGGGTGTGCGGCTTCACGTAGAGGGTGTCGCGCAACAGCTCGAGGTGCTCCATCCGCCCCGCGCCCGGCAGGTGCAGCCCGTGCGCGACGACGATCGCCCAGCGGATCGCCACCGCCGCTCCGAGCGCCCCGACGAGCAGGCGCAGCCGGAAGCGCGGCAGGCGCTGGAGCAGCACGAGGACGAGCGGGAAGACGAGGTAGAACTGCTCCTCGATCGCGAGCGACCACGACCACTCCATGCACTGCTCGTCGTGGGGCAGGAAGTTGTTCACGTAGGCGAGGTTCGCCCAGGCCGTGTCGCACGGCGCGCCGCCGGCGCACCACAGCGCGAGGACGAGGTAGTAGGCGGGCAGGATGCGCAGCGCCCGTCGCAGGTAGAAGCGGCGCAGGCCGAGCGTCCCCGTCGCGGACAGCTCGCGCAGGAGGAGCCGCGCGATCAGGAAGCCGGAGATCACGAAGAACACGTCCACGCCCATGAAGCCGCGGTTCATCACGCGGAAGGGCAGCTCGCCGAAGCGCCCCACGAGGAGGCCGCCCCGCGCCTTCACGGTGTGGAAGACCATCACCCACAGGATCGAGAGGGCGCGCAGCCCGTCGACGGGACGCAGCGCGGAGGGGGCGGGGGCGAGCAGGGCGCGGAGGTTCGCCGCCGGCGACCACGCCGCCCGCAGCCGCGCCGCCAGCGACGGCGAAGGCCTGGTCGATGGGTCCGGCGACGTGATGTCCTCGGCGGCCTTCACCGGAAGGCAACTAAGGCCCGACCTCCCGTCGCTGTCAATCGACGCGCCGCGGAAACGATCGACCGCCTACAGCGGCGAGCCGTTGGCGAAGTCGCCGTCGAAGGCGGTGCCGACGCGGCCGGCGACCGTCCCGTTCTCCCACATCACGCCCAGCTCGCGGTTCGAGTGGAGGCTGTTCGAGGTGCCGTTCTCCGAGCCGATGAAGCCGTGCGTGCGGTCGACCAGGATCAGCTTCGCGTGCACCGTCGGCGTGTCGAGGGTCCGCACCTGCGCGCCGCCGTTCTGGAGCGCGGTCATCAGGCCGAGCGTCGCCGGCGGGGGGTTCTCCGTCTTGATCTCCGAGGGGACGACGATGCGCACCTTCACGCCGGCCTTGATCCGCTGCTGCACCGCCGAGCCGATGGAGTTGTCGGAGAACTCCTCCCACTCGATGTCGATCTCCTTCGTCGCGCCGTTGATCAGCGTGGTGAGGCGCGTCGCCGAGTTGTCCGGCGAGACGACCAGGCGCGAGGCGGCCGAGTGCGCGCCGCCCCAGTCGGCCTGGAACACCGCCTCCGCCTCGGCGACGTCGCCGGGGTCGGTGTCGACGCAGAGGTACTCGCGGTTGCCCTGCACCGCCGACGAGGAGAGGTTCATCGTCATCGCCCACAACGTCTTGCCGTCGATCACCATCGACTTCGCGTGGGTGAAGGTGAAGCCGGGGTTGCTCCACGCGACGGCGACGCCGCTGCTCTTGAGCTGCGAGTAGGCGCCGTCGTTGGAGAGGCCGCCGCCCATCGGGTTGTGGTCGAGGATCACCTTCACGTCGACGCCGCGCGAGCGGGCGCTCCCGAGCGCGCTGATCACGGTGTGGTCGGTGAGCAGGTACATCTCGATGTGGAGCGTGCCGTGCGCGCCCTTGATCGCGTCGAGCACCGGCTGGAGGCCGTCGTTCGGCTCGACGTACACCTGCACCGACGTGGTGACGTGCGGTGGTGCGGCGAGGTCGGGGTTCGAGTGCCAGAGGTCGCGCCCGGCGAGGTCGGAGCCCGCCGGCCACTGCAAATCCACCACCGGCGCGCCCGCGTCGTCCGTGCCGCCGCCGGAGGCGTCGCCCTCCCAGGTGAGGCCCTGCCCGCAGCCGGCGGCGAGGAGGGCGAAGGCGAGGACGGGCAGAAGGCGCATCGGGCGACTGTAGCTCACTTCCCTGCATCGCGCGGCGAGCGCGCCCGCTTCAACCGATCGCTACCCCGACGACGGCTCGTTCTTCTGGGCGGCCTCGGCGAGCGCCGCGCCGAGGGCGGCGAGCGATCCGCCGGGCGTGCCGATCAGGACCGCCGGGCGCGGCGCGTCGATGCCCCACGGCTCGAGCTTGCCCTGCGTCACCGCGAAGGCCGGGTTGCCGTTGTCCACGCGCCCGACGACGGCGAAGCCGGTCTGCATCATCACCCGCGCCCGCTCCTTCACCCGCGGCAGCTCCGACAGGTCGACCTCGATCAGCCCGCGCTCGCAGGTGAGCACCAGGCGATCGTTGATGATGCGCCGCTCGACGTAGAGCAGGTTCCCGAGCGGCGACTCCCATAGCGGCTGCCAGTCGTCGAGGCGATCGCCGTTCGTCTCGAGCTGCCACAGGCGGTGGTCCATCACCCGCCGCGCCAAAAGGACGTTGCGGAAGGGGCGCACCCCGACGAAGCCCGCCTCGTGCAGCGCGGTGGCGTGCTTGTCGACGACGAGCCAGCTCCCGGGCTGGTGGCGGTTGCAGCCGAAGAAGACGTCGGGCGCGCCGGACACCTTGAGAAAGTCGGCGATCAGCCCGGCCACCTCGACGACGTCGCCGGGATCCTTCAGGCGCCGGTCGCCGTTGAACGAGAAGCGACCGTCGCGCAGGCGGTGCACGCAGTCGAAGTGGTAGTAGCGCCCCTCGAGCGGCCAGGCGAGCGACATCTTGTCGCCGACGCGAATGCGCGTCACCTCGTCGACGTCGTTCGGCACGCCGAGGTGCACCGCGCCCGACGGGTCGAGGGCCAGGAAGAGCAGGCCGCGCGGCGTGAGCCCGGTGCGACGGAGCGCAGCGAGCCCGAGCACGAAGGTGGCGGGATCGCTGTAACGGTGGAGGCGCAGCTGCATCCAAGGAAGGTACCACTCGGCGCTCGGGGCCACGTGCCCGTTCGCGCCCGGACCCGCACCACAGAGGCGATCGATGATCACGTTGCGCAGCTACGTCGGAGGGCGGTGGATCGCGGGCGACGGGGAGCGGGCGAGGCTGGTGAACCCTGCCACCGAGGAGGCGATCGCCGAAGCGGGCACCGGCGGCGTCGACATGGAGGCGGCGCTCGAGCACGCGCGCGCGGGCGGCGTTGCGCTGCGCGAGATGACCTACCTCCAGCGCGGCGAGCTGCTGCGGGCGATGGCGCGCCTGATCCACGCGCGCCGCGACGAGCTGATCGAGCCGGCGATCGCCAACGGCGGCAACACGCGCTCGGACGCGAAGTTCGACATCGACGGCGCCTCGGGGACGCTCGCGTACTACGCGGAGCTCGGCGCCGGCCTCGGCGACGTGCGGGTCCTCGCCGACGGCGACGGCGCGCAGCTCGGGCGCTCGGCGCGGCTCTGGGGACAGCACGTGCTCGTCCCGCGGCATGGCGTCGCGGTGCAGGTCAACGCCTTCAACTTCCCCGGTTGGGGCTTCGCCGAGAAGGCGGCGTGCGCGCTGCTCGCGGGGATGCCGGTGATCGCCAAGCCGGCCACCGCGACGGCGCTGCTCGCGTACCGGATGGTGGAGGCGATCGTCGAGGCGAGGATCCTGCCCGAGGGCGCGCTCGGCTTCCTCGCCGGCGGGGCGGGCGATCTGCTGCGCCGCCTCGGGGGACAGGACGTGCTCGCCTTCACGGGCTCGTCGGAGACCGGGGCCCACCTGCGCGCGCTGCGGGAGATCGCCGGCCGCTCGGTGCGGGTCAACGTCGAGGCCGACAGCCTCAACGCCGCCGTGCTCGCGCCCGCCGTCGCGCCCGGCTCGCCGACCTTCGACCTCTTCGTCGCCGACGTGGCGAAGGAGATGACGCAGAAGGCGGGTCAGAAGTGCACCGCGTTCCGGCGGCTCCTCGTCCCGTCGCCGCTGGTGGGGGCGGTCGAGAGCGCGCTCGTCGAGCGGCTCGGGGCGGTGAAGGTGGGCGACCCGGCGCGCGAGGAGGTGACGATGGGTCCGCTCGCCACGGCGCAGCAGCTCCGCGACGTGCGCGCCGGCCTCGCCCGACTGCGCGCCGAGGTGACGAGCGTCTTCGGCGGCGACGGCGCGGTCGAGCCGATCGGCCTCCCGTCCGGTCGCGGCTACTTCGTCGGCCCGGTCCTGCTGCGTTGCAACAACCCCGACGCGGCGACGGCCGTACACCAGCTCGAGGTGTTCGGCCCGGTCGCCACGATCGTCCCCTTCGACGGCGAGACGAGGAGCGCGGTGGACCTCGTGCGACGGGGCGGCGGCATGCTGCAGACCTCGATCTACGGCGACGACCGCGACCGCCTCGCCGCGCTCGCGCTCGGGATCGCGCCGTTCGTCGGGCGCCTGGTGATCGGCTCGGAGAAGATCGCCGGCCAGGCGACGGCGCCGGGGGCGGTGCTGCCGCAGCTGGTCCACGGCGGCCCCGGTCGGGCGGGCGGCGGCGAAGAGCTGGGCGGGCTGCGCGGGCTCTCGCTCTACCTGCAGCGGACCGCGTTGCAGGGTGACAAGCCGCTCGTCGAGTCGATCGCTCGG
>JAJXSP010000465.1 GCA_021784515.1 Myxococcales bacterium
CTGGCGCAGGGGCGGGACCTCCACCATGGCCCGCAACGTTATTCGCGGCGCGGCCCGGTTCGCAAGGTGAGGGACTTCAGCGCGCGCGCTTGCGACCGCGAGACGCTCCCCGCGGCGCGGCCTCGCCTCGCAGGGCGCGCCGCTCGGCGTCGGTGAGCGCGGCGCCGTGCTCCGGGCAGAAGTTCCGCCGGGCGCGGACGCCGGGGCTGGTGCAGCCGGGCACCGGGCACCGCACCGGGACCGGCTGCTTGCCGATCCGCGCGTCGCCCGGACCGCCCAGGCGGAGCCGCGCGCCGCCGCGCGTCGCCGCGCGCACCAGCGCCTCGACCTCGGAGGCGAGGCTCTCGCGCACGGCGCGCACCAGCTCGTCCGTGAGGCGCGCCGCCAGCGCGCGCACCCGCTCCTCGAGCATCGCCGTCGATTTTCGTGAGGCCATCGACCACGACTCTAACCGCGTCGCGCCGTTCGCGCGCTATATTCGAGCCCCGTGCAGCTCCAGCCCACGCCGCGCCCGCCGCGGCTCTCGCGAATCGAAACGATGCTCGTCCTCTACGGCGGCCTCACCGTCGCCGCGGTCGGGTGGGGCGCGCTGCGCGGGCATCCGAACATCCTGCTCCTCGACGGGCGGGCGCGGGCCACGCTGCCCGGTCTCGCGGCGGGCCTCGCCTTCGCGCTCGTGGTGGTGGCGGCGACGCGCTTCGTGACGCCGCGCTATCGCTGGGCGCGCACGCTCGACTACGAGTTCCACCACCTGCTCGGGCCGCTCACCGGCCGCGAGATCCTCGCCATCGCCGCCGCGTCGTCGATCGGCGAGGAGTGCCTCTTCCGCGGCGCGATGCTGCCGCACCTCGGGCTGATCGCCTCGAGCGCGCTGTTCGCGCTGCCGCACATCGGGCCGGGCGCGCGCTTCCTGCCCTGGACATTCTCCTCGTTCGTCGTCGGGCTGTGCCTCGGCGGGCTGTTCCTCGGCTTCGGCGATCTCGGCGGACCGATCGCCGCGCACTTCGCCATCAACCTGCTCAACCTCCGCCACATCGCGCGGTCAGAACAACCGACATGAACGCACGCGCCGCGGGGGTGGCGCTGCTGCTCCTGGGCGCCTCTGCCGTCGGTGACGAGCTGTCCGGCGCGGACAAGCTGCGCATGGTGTGGTCGACGCAGTTCGAGTGGACGCGCGACGGGATGCCGCTCGTCACGGTGCGCCTGGCCGAGGGGCGCGACGAGATCACGGTGTCCGGGATCGCCGGCGGCTCGCCCGTCGCGCCGCGCGTGCTCCCCGACGGCGAGGGCGGCGCCGAGGTGCAGGGCGGCACGACCTGGACGGTGCGGCTCGAAGGCAAGGGCCGCCCGGTGACGGTGAAGTGGCACGTGGTGGTGGCGCGCGGGCTGCCATCGGAGGGCGAGCGGCTGCAGAAGGCGGCGGCGGAGTGGCGCGCGCGCGGCTTCTCGCCGCGCACCTTCGAATTGGGCACGGTGTTCGGGATCCGCGGCGCGGTGATCGACGGGCGCGAGCGGCTGCTCACCGTGTCGCCGAAGGACCGCGAGGAGGAGGCGCGGGCCGAGGCGCGCGCGCTCGCGGCGAAGTTCTCCGTCGAGACGGACGTGCACCCCGAGGTGATCGAGCGCTTCGGCGGCGTGCTGGTGGCGCGCGACGAGCGCGGAATGCAGCTGCGCAACGAGGGCGTGATCTGGTTCGCACCAGTTGAGGGCGGCCGGCTGCTGGTCGAGCCGGTCGACAAGGTGGGCGGCGCCGGCGAGCGGCGCGCCTACGCCGGGCAGGTCTACGTCACCGTCGACGCGAAGGGCTCCCTCGCGGTCGTCAACGCGGTGCCCGGCGAGAAGCTCCTCGACGGGCTGCTGCCGGCGGAGATGGGCGCGGGCGCGCCGACCGAGGCGCTCAAGGCGCAGGCGGTGGCGGCGCGCAACGAGCTGCTCGCCAAGATCGGCACGCGCCACCTGACCGATCCCTACCGCCTCTGCTCGACGGTGCACTGCCAGGTCTACGCGGGCGCCGAACACGAGGACCCGCGCACGACCGCGGCGGTGAAGGCGACGCACGGCGAGGTGATGGTGCGGGCCGACGGCCGACTCGTGGACGCCGTCTACTCGTCGTCGTGCGGCGGGCACACGGAGGACAAGGAGCGCGCGTGGGGTCCGCCCGCCGACCCGGCGCTGCGCGGGCGCTTCGACGCCAGCGACGAGGACGCCAAGGCGCTCGCGAAGGTCGATCCCGGCAAGGACGTGCGCGCCTTCCTCGGCGAGCTGCCGCGGAGGCCGTGGTGCGCGAAGGTGAAGGGCGGCTCGCCGTTCCGGTGGACGGCGCGCGTGCCGGCCTCCACCGTCGAGGAGAAGGCGGGCGTGGGCGCGCTCAAGGACCTCGTGGTGCTCGAGCGCGGCGTGTCGGGGCGCGCGGTGAAGATGAAGCTCGTCGGCGAGCGCGGCGAGAAGGTGATCGAGCAGGAGCTTCCGATCCGACGCGTGCTCGGCAACCTGAAGAGCGCGATGTTCACCGTCGAGCTGGTGCGCGAGGGCGGCCGGGTGAAGGAGCTGGTCTTCACCGGTGGCGGGCACGGCCACGGCGTCGGCATGTGCCAGGCGGGCGCGATGGGGCAGGCCGCCGAGGGCCGGACGTACCGGCAGATTCTAGGGCACTACTACCGGGGCGCGACGGTGAAGAAGCTGTACTGAAAGAAGTCGCTGCCCGAGCTTCTTGCCTGGGCAAGGCGATCTGCGCACGGAGCGACTGGGAGCAGGAGCCCGCTCAGCGCGCCAACGCGGCCTCGGGCGAGGCGATCGCCGTCGCGACCTTCTCCGCCACCCTCCTGGCCAGCTCGTCGTAGACGCGGGTCCAGGCGTGCACCTCGCTGTCGCCCGTCTCGTTCGGGCCGTCGACGCGGAGCGCACCCTCGCCGATGGTCCAGCGCAGGATCGGCGCCTCCTCGCCGGTCCGGCGAATCGAGACCGCGACGTCCACCTGCACCTCGTGGCGCAGGAAGGAATCGCCGACATCCACCGGCTCGAGAGGGCCCTCGTCGACCTCGGGCGCGCCGGTTCGCAGCAGGTCCCCGATGCCGATGACGAGACCGGTGGCCGGCCGCCACCCGGGGCGCGGGATGTGGACGACCTCACGGCGCTCGGACCACCGGCGGATGTCCACTCGAACCCAGTAGGGCACGGCCGCCGCCACGGCCCGCGCGTCGTCCTCGGTCCACCGCGGTTGAAGGTCGGCGTCGCCATGAAGCATCTCGACCTGCAATCGCTCGCCGGCCAGGGCGCTGAGCAGCCTCGAGGCGATCTCGCTCGAATGCCCGAGGCGATCGCGCACGAAGACCGCCAGCGTGGCCGGACCGTCGGAGTGCCCGCCGAGCGCGCGATCGTCGGGCGCCGGCCCCGGAGGCTCGGGCAGGGCGGCGCAGATCCGGGGCGCACCGCAAAGAAGCACTGCGAGGACGAGTTGGCGCATGGTCGGTCCTCTCGAAGCGGCGTGCCGACGACGACGCCCATCGCTTCCGACGCTGCGCCTGTCGCCGGCGGCCTGCCGACCGTTGCGGTGCTTGCGACATGCCACCGACGAGCGCTCACGCGAAGTCCGGGAGTTCCCCAGCCGATCCGGATCGCCGCCGGAGGATCGCGTGCGGGGCCGGGGACCTGCCGAATTGCAAGATACGAGAGCCGTCGTCGAGGCGCCGTTCTCGGTCCAACCGACGACCGATCAACGACTATTCGCGAGCAACCCCGCTCGCCGGCCACGACCGGCGTCGCATATTGCAAGAAATCCCCGCGCCGCGCACCGGCACCGCTCCGCCAATTCTCGATTGTGGGACGGCCCGCCTCCGCTCGGCACGTCGGTTGCCAAGGGGTCGGGAGCTTTTTCGCAAAGACCGATCTCGAGCCGCCAGGAGGCGTCCGCGATGTACAAGTTGATCCGAGTAGTGGGGGCCCTCTGCGTCCTGTGGACTGCCGGCGTCGGTTGCAGCCCCGACGTCGTCCCCACGTGGGAGAAGTACTGCGACGCCGAGGGCAAGTGCACCGGCGCCGACGAGGGCAACGTCGCCGCCTGCAAGGCCGAAGGCTCGACCAACGAAACCGGCTGCTCGAACGCCGGCGACATCGTGAACTGCATCGATGGCTGCCTCGGCGGAGGCTGCGCGGCACTGAAGAGCTGCGTCGCGGCCTGCCCCGCCTGCCAGCCCTGATCCCCGGCAGACGGCCCCCCAAAAAACCGTCCTCTCTTGCAACCTGCAAGAGCGCGCCGGGCGACTCGTTCGATCGCGCCGCCCGGCGCCGCTCGTGAGGACACTACTTCGTCGCGTCGAATCAGTGCTTCAACGGTGCCCGCCGCCGTGGCCGCCGCCGAAGCCGCCGTGGCCGCCACCACCGAAGCCGCCGCGGAAGCCGCCACTGCTACGGGCGCCGCCACCGAAGAATCCACCGTGACTGGGGGCGGCGTGAACGCCACCGGCGGGCGCGCCGCGATATCCACCGAAACCGGCGCCGCCGCGAACTCCGCCGTAACCGGCCGCGCCGCGATAGCCTCCGTAACCGACCGTGCCGCGAACTCCGCCGTAACCGGCCGCTCCGCGATAGCCGCCGTAGCCGG
>JAJXSP010000466.1 GCA_021784515.1 Myxococcales bacterium
TGCACCGACCGCGCTCAGCACCCCGCTCCCCGCGCCGTCGCGCGACGCCACGGTGCTCCTGCCGACGCCCGTCGCGCCGCCGCCTCGCCCGGAGCCGCCGGCGCCGCTGCCGTGGCCGTGGGGTCCGGGCGAGGAGATGCCGCTGCTCCCGACGGGGCAAGGCGGTCTCGCGCCTCCGCCGGCGGGGCAACTGACGCGTCGACCGGCCACGCGCGCGTGGTGGATCGTCTTCGCCGCCGCCGTCGTGGTGACGGTCGTCGGCCTCGGGGCGGTGCTGTTCGCGCCCTACCTGCCCTCGCGCGGCGCGATCGCGGTCGTGTCGCTGCCGGCGGGGGCGCAGGTGAAGATCGACGGGCGCGAGGCGCCGGGCGCCACGCCGCTCCGCCTCGACGACCTCGACCTCAAGGCCCCGCATCGCGTCGCGGTGGTGAAGGACGGCTACGATGCCTGGGAGCGCGAGGTGCAGTTCGAGTGGGGGCAGCCCGAGATGACGCTCCACGCGGTGCTCGTGCCGCTGTCGGGCATGTTGCACATCGAGTCGTCGCCCGCCGGCGCCGAGGCGATCGTCAACGGGCGCTTCCGCGGCCAGACCCCGCTCGACGTGGCCGACCTCCTGCCGACGGAGGACGTGTCGGTCGAGCTGCGGCTGCGCGGCTACCGCGTCGAGCGGCGCTCGCTCGCCTGGAGCGGCCGGCGTGCGATCGACCTCTCGGTCGCGCTGGCGCGGACCCACTGATCGCGCGGCGAGCGCGAATTGACGGGGCCAGCCCCCGCAGATAGGCTGCGCCCATGTCGCTGCGCCGTCTCACGTCCACAGGGTGCGCGCTCGCCGTGCTCGGCCTCGCCGCGTCCACCGCCCGCGCCGAGGAGAACCGCTGGAACGTCCGCCTCTACACCGGCCCGCTCCTCACCGTGAAGCAGCCGTCGTTCGTCACCAGCGCCGAGGGCTACGCCACCGCGGGCTACAACCTCCGCGCCGCCGTCGAGTGGTCGCTCCACGAGCGGATCGGCCTCGAGGCCGGCTACAACTACAACCTCCTCTTCCACAACAACGACGTGGGTACCGCGAACCAGCAGGTGATCTTCGCCGGCGTGCGCGGCCGCCCCTGGTATAGCAGCCGCGGCGGCTATCTCCTGCCGCGCCCCGTCGCCGCGCGCGACGTCCGCCCCTTCTCGTTCGGCGAGTTCCTCTCCGACGCGTGGGTCGACGCGCACGTCGGGGTCGCGCTCGCCGACCAGACGCGCTTCGCCTACGACGTGGGCGTGGGCTCGCGCGTGGCGGTGGTGTGGCCGCTCCAGCTCGGCCTGTTCGCGCGCTTCCAGCACCTCGTCGGCGGAGACGGCGGCTACATGCAGGTGGTGGTCGGGGTCGACGTCGACTTCGGCTTCCAGCCGGTGCGCCCCCCGCCCGACTCCGACGGCGACGGCGTCCCCGATTCGAAGGACCGCTGCCCGGGCACGCCGTCGGGCGTCCGCGTGAACGAGTACGGCTGCGAGATCAAGGAGTCCGAGACGAAGGCGCCGGCCTGCTCGGACACCGATCTCGACGGCGTGTGCGACGGCGAGGACGACTGCCCCGACACGCGCCTGGGCACCGCCGTCGACAAGCACGGCTGCCCGATCGGCGGCGCCGCGCCTCAGCAGGCCCCCGCCGAATAGCGCCTCTTCTCACGCCTTGACAGCCCTTCCGAGCGCGTGGTAACCCCTGCGCGCTTTTCCGACGGGGACGCCCCGGAGATCCCATGTTCCTGCCCACATGCCTCGCGGCCGCCGAGAAGGCGACGCCGCTGATCGACCTCGACGGCACGGTCTTCGTCCAGTTCGGCCTGTTCCTGCTGACGATGGCGGTGCTCTACGTCCTCCTGTTCCGTCCCTATCTGAAGGTGCGCGACGCGCGCGAGCACCACATCGACGGCGCCCGCGACGAGGCGAAGTCGATGGCGGAGCGTTCGGCGACGATGGAGCGCGAGGTCGAGGCGCAGATCGTCAAGGCCCGCCAGCGCGGCATCGAGGAGCGCAACGGGCTCCGCGCCGAGGGCGTCGCCCACGAGCAGCGCGTCCTCGCCGAGGCGCGCGCCGTCGCTCAGAAGGAGATCGACGGCGGCCGCGCCTCCGCCGCCCGCGATCGCGAGGCGGCCCGCGCCGCGCTGCTCGCCGAGTCGGGCGCCATCGGCCGCAAGGTCGCCGCGCGCATCCTCGGGAGGGAGGTCTGATGGGTCGGTTCCTCGCCGCGGCCGCGCTCGTCGCGCTGCTCGTCCCCGCCGCGCACGCTCAGCCCGAGATCGAGGCGGTCCTGGGCGAGCACCCCACGCACGAGGGCGAAGGCTCCTGCACCGCCGCCTCGAGCGACGAGCAGTGCGCCGAATACTGGGAGCACCACGTCAACTGGTGGAGCTGGGATTACAAGGAGCCGCACCAGTTCCCCGAGCACCGCCACATGCCCGGGCCGTTCGGCTTCGCGCTGCTCAACTTCGCGGTGTTCGCCTTCATCATGTACAAGCTCGCGGGCAAGCCCCTGAAGGAGTTCGTCCGCACCCGCCACGTCACCATCAAGCAGAACCTCGACGAGGCGGCCACGCTGCGCGCCGAGGCGGCGCGGAAGCTCGAGGAGTACCAGCGCAAGGTCGCGGGCATCGAGGCCGAGGTGGCCGGGCTGCTCGCCGAGATCCGCGCGCAGGCCGAGGCGGAGAAGGCGCGCATCGTCGCCGCCGCCGCCGAGCAGGCGGCGCGCCTGCGGGCCGACGCCGAGGCGCAGATCAGGAACGAGCTCGCCCGCACCCGCCGCGAGCTGCGACGCGAGGCGGCCGACGCGGCGATCGCCGCCGCCGAAGCGATCCTGCGCGAGAAGCTCAGCCTCGATGACCAGAAGCGCCTCGGCGACCGGTACGTCGCCGAGGTTGCCGAATCGGGCCGCCCCCAGGCCGCCGTGAGGACCTAGATGATCGCGGGATCGATCGCTCGCCGCTACGCCAGGGCGCTCCTGGCGATCGGCATCGACTCGAAGAGCTTCGACGCCCTCCAGCGCGAGCTGGAGCGGGTCGCCGAGGTCTATTCCGGCTCGGCCGACCTCGCCTCCACTCTCGAGAACCCGGTCTTCCCACTCGCCAGGCGCAAGGCCGTCGTCGACGAGATCGGGCGCCGGCTCGCGCTGTCGAAGACCATCCGCAACTTCCTCATGCTGCTCCTCGACCGCGGTCGCATCGACGCGCTGCCGGCGATCGCCCGCGAGCACCGCGCGCTCGTCGACGAGCACGCCGGCCGCGTCCGCGCCCGCGTCACCAGCGTGCAGCCGCTCGCGCCGGGCGCCGAGGCTCGCCTGAAGAGCGCGCTCGAGCATCGCACCGGCAAGGTGGTGGTCATCGAGCGGCAGCAGGACCCGTCGCTGATCGGCGGCGTGGTGACCCAGATCGGTGACCTCGTCTTCGACGGCAGCGTGCGCACCCAGCTCGCCGAGCTGAAACGGGAATTGATCGCCGGGTAGCCGGCCCTCCGCAATCGACCGACGACCGCCGGCGGCGGGCGCCGAACAGAGAGACGACCAATGGAAATCAAGGCCGAAGAGATCTCCCAGATCATCCGCAAGCAGATCGAGGAGTACGACCAGAAGGTGTCGGTGATGGAGACCGGCACCGTGCTCACCGTCGGCGACGGCATCGCGCGCGTCTACGGTCTGGCCGGCGCCATGGCCGGCGAGCTGCTCGACTTCCCGCACGAGGTGAAGGGCATCGTCCTCAACCTGGAAGAGGACAACGTCGGCGTCGCGCTGCTCGGCAACTACGAGCAGATTCGCGAGAACGACCAGGTCAAGCGCACCGGCAAGATCGCCTCCGTCCCCGTCGGTGACGGGATGAAGGGGCGCGTCGTCAATGCGCTCGGCGAGCCGATCGACGGCCGCGGCCCGATCGCCTCGAAGACCACCCGCAAGGTCGAGATCAAGGCGCCCGGCATTGTCGCCCGCAAGTCGGTGCACGAGCCGATGCAGACCGGCCTGAAGGCGATCGACGCGATGATCCCGATCGGCCGCGGCCAGCGCGAGCTGATCATCGGCGACCGCCAGACCGGCAAGACCGCCGTCGCCATCGACGCGATCATCAACCAGCGCGGCCAGAACATGGTCTGCGTCTACGTGGCGATCGGGCAGAAGCAGTCCACCGTCGCCGCGGTCGTCGAGAAGCTGCGCCAGACGGGCGCCCTCGACTACACCGTCATCGTCGCCGCGACCGCGTCGGAGCCGGCGCCGCTCCAGTTCCTCGCGCCCTACACCGGCGTCACCATCGCCGAGCACTGGCGCGACAACGGCGGCCACGCGCTGATCGTGTACGACGATCTCTCCAAGCAGGCGGTCGCCTACCGCCAGCTGTCGCTGCTGCTGCGCCGCCCGCCGGGCCGCGAGGCGTACCCGGGCGACGTCTTCTACCTCCACTCGCGCCTCCTCGAGCGCGCCTGCAAGCTCTCCGACGACCGCGGCGCCGGCTCGCTCACCGCGCTGCCGATCATCGAGACCCAGGCCGGCGACGTCTCGGCGTACATCCCCACCAACGTCATCTCGATCACCGACGGCCAGATCTTCCTCGAGACCGACCTCTTCTACTCGG
>JAJXSP010000467.1 GCA_021784515.1 Myxococcales bacterium
CGCGACAGCGCCGACAGTGGAACCACCGACTCTTCCCGTTCCCGAGCGCTCATGTACGCCTCCAGCGACGACGGAGAATCCCCAAGACGATCACCAGAAGCGCGAGCGGCACGACCGCCCGCGGCGCGCGCCCGCCGGTGGCGCAGCTTGGACCCGCGACGCCGGTCGCCGTCGTCGCGTCGGCGACCGCCACGTGCGCCTCGACCACGTCGTCGCCCTCCGCCGCCTGCGGGTACGCCGCGTCGCCGTGTCCGCCCGCGCCGTCGACGATGCCGAAGTGGAAGGTGACGGGCCCGGTGCCCGCCGGCGGCGCGGTCCAGTAGAAGCGCCAGCGCGTGGCGCCGTTGGCGAGGCCCGCCGGCAGCGCGCCCTCCTTGTCGAGGTAGCCGCGCGAGGCGATCACCTGGTGCCCATCGAGCGTGAGGAGCAGCGAGTCGGTGCCCCTCGGTCCGGGGCAGCCGCCGCTCGGGTCCGACGGGCAGAGGTCGCCCGCGCCGCCGCCGTCCTCGTCGTCCACCTCGAGGGCGTAGCCGTTGGTGTTGCACCCCACGCCGGCACCCTTGCAGCGCGGCGTGCCGTTGTACTCGAGCCCGAGCGTCTCGCCGGTGAGCTGCACCTCGATGAGGTAGGTGCGACCCGACTCGTAGCCCTCGGTGAACAGCGACGGAGGATCGGCGCCGAGGTGCGCGCCGGCCAGCCGCGGCGGATTCACGTGGCACGAGGCGCAGGTCGCCTGCGGGAAGTCGGGCGAGCCGGTGAAGCGGATCCCGTCGCCGTTGGCGCTCTGCAGCACCAGCCCGGTCATCGGGTCGGGCTGCTCGACGTCGAAGCGATCGCCCGTCGGGAACGCGCGCGCCGGCGCCGCCAGCGCGAGGAGGACGAGGACGACGAGGCTAGCCCGCATAGCCGATCTCCAGCGCGCCGTCGAAGAGGCTGTCGAGCGCGCCCGTGCTCACCTTGCCGCCCGAGCCGCCGAACGACAGCGAGAGGCCGGTCGCGCGCGCGCCGGCGCGGAGCCACAGCCCCCGCCACGGGCGCACCGTCAACATCAGCGATCCGTCGCCGCCCCACCCGCTGCCGCCGCCGTACTCCGACGGCGCGGCGAGCTGCCCGGCATTCTGCCCGGCGCTCACCACGCCGAGGATCGACGCCGCGATCCCCAGCTCGACCTTCGGCGTCCCAAGCGGCACCGCGACCGAGGCCGAGAAGTGCAGCGTCCCGTAGATTACGTCGGGGACGCCGACCGCGACGGGATCGTCGGAGCCGTAGACGATCTGTCCGCCGCCGGTCGCCAGCTCGATCACCGGCGCCCGTTCGCCGCCGGTGGGGATCCGCGAGAGCAGCGACGCCTCCCAGCGACGGGCGTGGCCGGCCGCCGAGCGGCTGTTATCAGCCGAGAGGGACTGGAACGGCAGCGCCTCCACCCACGCCAGGCCGATGCCGAAGGTGGAGAGGGCGGGGTGCTCGCTACGCGCCCCCTCCGTCCATCCAAAAGGGAAGATCGCGCCGTCGAAGCGCACCGTCGCCACCGCGCTGCCCTGGTAGCCGACGGCGGCGTTGTTGTGCAGATCGAGCGTCCGCGTGAGCAGGCCGAAGCCCACGCCCGCCTCCACCCCGACCCCGCGCCGTGGCGTGGCCCGACGGACGACGCGCGCCTTGGGCGCCTCCTCCTCTTCCTGCTCGTCCTCGCCGGTGGGACGCGCGCCCTGCGGCCGCTCGGGCGAGTCCTCGTCCTCCTCCTCGGCCTCCGCCTGCGACGGGCCGGCAGTGCCCCTGGGACGCTGCGCGCCGGTGACTCCGCGCACCTGCTCGAACACCCGCACCAGATCGGAGAGGATGCGCGCCTTCAGCTTCTCGCCGAGCCGCCCGTGGGGCAGCGGGTACTCGAGGCGCGCCGGCACCGAGCCATCGTGTCCGTCGCGCACCACGAGCCGAAGCGCGCCGCGGGCGCCGCCCCTGACCGCGCCCGCGACCACCGCGTCGATCCGCTGGCGCCCGCACACCGCCGCGACCTCCACCGCCGAGGCGCCGGCCTTGCCCATCCGGTCGGCGGCGATCCGGTACACGCCTCCATCGATCGTCTCGTACAGCTCGCCCAGCCCCTCGTCGATCGCGTTCGAGACGGCGGCGCCGTTGGGTCCCGCGAACTCGAGCACGGTGACCGTGCGGACGCCGGCACGCGCGGCCGGCGCCAGCATCAGGAGCAGCGCCACCGACGGCGCCCACCGCACGAGCGACCTCAACATCCCGCGAACGCTATCACGTCCGGCGCTCCCCCCCGCCAGAGCAAACTTTGCAACGCTCAAGGAAAGTTTTTCGTTGTCGGCGGCGAGAGCGCCTCGTTACAGTTCGCCCGGACTCGAGTTCGGGAACCGACCTTGCGCGCGCCGCTGCTCCTCACGATCACCTTCTGCGTCGGCTGCGCCGTCGATCCGAACGCGCCCGGCGCGGTCGCGCAGGACCTCTTTTCCAACCTCGACTTCAACGACTTCGCCTGCAAGGTGCAGCGCCCGCTCGCGCGGCGGTGCAGCATGCTCGCCTGCCACGGCGTCGATGGGCACGCCTTCCGCGTCTACTCGCCCGGCAAGCTGCGCCTCGATCCGAACGCCATGCAGACGCTGCAGGACCGCGACGGGCCGATCACCGGCGCCGAGATCCACGCGAACTTCTCCTCGGCGCGCGGCCTCGTCTGGGGCGCCGCCAGCGTCGACGACGTGCCGCTCGTCCACAAGACGATCCCGGCGGCCTTCGGCGGCGGCGAGCACGTCGGCGGCGTGGTCTTCCGCTCGCCGGTGGACCCCGATCTGACCGCGATTCGCAACTGGCTTTCCGGCGAGAAGTCGGACCCCTGTCCGCTCTCGCAGCTCCCGATGTGAGAGGTGCACGAGTGCGCGCGCGGATCGGGATCGCCCTCCTTCTCTGTACCGTCTGTACCGCCGTCGGCTGCGCGCCGGTGAAGCCCTACCAGCGCGAGTTCCTCGCCAAGCCGATCATGCAGTTCGGCTCCGACCCCGACGAGGACACGCTCGATCTCCACATGCTCGAGGCACGCGAGGGCGCCGAGGGCGGCTACGGCTCGGCAGGCGGCGGGTGCGGGTGCAATTGATCCGGTCCGGCGCCATCACCGTCGTCCTGATCGCCGCCGCCGCTCCCGCGCGCGCCGACGATCAGTTCGTCGCCAAGACCCAGCTCTACGTGGACAACGACCACACCACGGTCGTCTCGCCGCTGCTGCGCATCTCCAAGGACGCCTGGACCGGCGGCACGCTGGGCGCGTCGTTCGTCGCCGACATCGTCTCCTCGGCCTCGGTCGACGTAGTGACCAATGCCACCAAGCGAATGACCGACTTCCGGCGCGAGGGCACGGCTTCGCTGAGCCAGAAGATCTCGGACACCACGCTGTCTGCGTCCTACATCTACTCCCAGGAGAACGACTACCAGTCGCACAACGCCCACGTCGGGCTGGCGCAGGATCTCCTGCAGAAGAATACCAACCTGTCGATCGGCTACACGCTCAGCGTCAATACGGTGGGGCGCTCGGGAGACCCCAATTTCGCCCGCTCGCTCATGGTGCACGACGTGGAAGCGGCGTGGACCCAGAACCTCGGACCGAAGACGATTGCCCAATTGAGCGGTTCGTTCCAGTACGACTCGGGATATCAGGCCAGCCCCTATCGCTTCGTGCGCATCGAGGGCGGCGAGGACTTCAAGGTCCCCGAGACCGATCCGAACGAACGGATGCGGGTGGCCGCCGTCGCTGCGATCAATCGGCACGTCGGCAAGGACAGCGCGCTGCAGGCCGATTACCGCTTCTACATCGACGATTGGGGAATCGTCGCCCACACCGTGCAGGCGCGCCTGCTGGTCAATTTCGGGGCTGCCACCTTCCGGCTGCGCGGGCGCTTCTATTACCAGGGAGACGCCTCGTTCTTCCAGCCGCACTACCTGCAATTGCAGAGCTACGTCACGTCCGACCGCGAGCTGTCCAATTTCTGGGCGGTCCTCGGCGGGCCGAAGCTCGACGTGAAGCTCCCCTATTCCGGCGGCTCCGCGGTGCTCGAGGCGAAGGTCGACGTCTTCTATTACGAGTACCTCGATTTCGCCTGGCTCGCCGACCGCCTGGGGGCCAACCTCTCCGTCGGCCTGACCATGAACTACTGAAGCGGACACGAGTTCGTGCTACCAACCGCCGCTCCATGATCGCATTCAGCAAGGTGACCAAGCAGTACGGCGGCCAGGTCCTCTTCGTCGACGCCTCGTTCCAGGTGAATGCCGGCGAGAAGGTCGGCCTGGTCGGGCCGAACGGCGCCGGCAAGACGACCCTCTTCCGCCTCATCGTCGGCGAGGAGAACCCCGACGAGGGCGGCATCGAGCGCCCGCGCCGCCTCTCGGTGGGCTACTTCCGCCAGGACGTGGGCGACCTGCGCGGCCGCAGCGTGCTCGCCGAGACCGTCGCCGGCGCGGGCGAGGTGGCGACCCTCGGCGAGGAGCTCGGCGACCTCGAGCGCCGCCTGCACGACCACGAGGCCCCCGACTTCGACCGCGTCGTCAAACGCTACAAC